>JAIRZW010000087.1 GCA_031267015.1 Heliobacteriaceae bacterium
GTTCCCGGGTTGTTGACCGCAAAGTTTGGCCCTGAGGCTATAAGAACGTTCGGAACCCTGTTGGCTTTGGCAATCTCAAGCTGCTTTTTCGCAAGTTCGATGCTATTCTTCTGAAGCCGCAGTTCAGGACGGTTCTCAAACGCAATTATGTTGAGGTTTTCTATGTTTAAGTTGTGCTGCTCCTGACTTAATGCGGCAATATCCCGGTAATTATGCTCCAATGCCGGGGTTTCCAGAACGCCGTCTTTATGAAGCTGGTTTCCCAAAAATGCATTAAGGCTGCTGTGCGCTTCGTTTATTTCCGACTGCACGCTGTGAAGCTCGATTTGCGCATTCAGCCGAATCATTTCCGCATTAATCATGTCAGAGCGCGAAGCTGTTTTGCGGCTTTTGTTCAGAGAATCGATTACGTAAATTATATCCTCTATAAGCTGCTTTTTCCGCTGTGCAGCGTAAAGCTCAATATAGGCCTTACGTACGTTTGACTTAATATCAAGGATTTTTGTGTCAATCTCATCCTTCACAATCTCGTGCTGAATCCGTGCGGCTTGTGTACGTTTTTTGCGTTTTCCCGCGGTCTCAATAATCATCTGAATGCCGGTGCGATAATCCTTGTCAGCAAACCCGCTGTCGGCTATGAAAACAGGATTTAATCTGGTGTTTGCAGTGAAAACCTGCGCCTCCGTTACTCCGAATCGCGCCTGTGCCGCGCGAAGTTCGCCGGAATTGCGCATCGCAATGTCAATCGCCTCGTCTATGCCCGCCAAATAAAGCAGCTCGGCGCGCGCAGGCATGGTCAGCAAAAAAAGTATTAAAATTATTCTTTTCATGCAAATAATAATACGTTAACCGTTGGCTCTGAACAGTAAACAGCCGGACTAACCCGAAAGTTTATATACTTTACAAAAAAAAAATTTGTATTATAATGATAATATATTCCTCAGTAGCTCCTATGCCGAGTTTACGAGGCAAGTTTCAAATTTTCGGAGCAACGTTGCTCCGCCGACAATTAAATAACAAGATTATTCCTCAGTAGCTCACCGGCGGAGCAACCGGCTGTTAACCGGTAGGTTGTTGGTTCGAGTCCAACCTGGGGAGTTTTTTTTGTGTCAGAGTTTTCAAAAAATCTAGTTTATAAATTCCAACAATTCTGAATAATCCCCGCTAGCGGCTTTTCTTAGAGCATTGATATAGTTTTTTCGTAGTTTGGATATTTCGATTAAACTTCCTTCGCCCCAATCAAACTCTTTCTCGTTCAGGCGTTTCATTATTAAATCTGCCATAATCCGTGAAATTCTGCCGTTACCATTAGGAAATGGGTGTATATGCACAAGTTTATGATGAAAACGTAACGCGATTTCATACGGTTTATAAGTTTTGTTTTCAATCCAGTAGGCAACATCATCATACAGATTTTTCAATTCTGAACTTATCAAATATGGCGCAATTCCTATATTTTTTTCTGTAACCCTGAATTTTCCAGCCCATTTCCAAACATTCGCAAACATTTTTTTGTGGAGTTTTTGAAGAAATCTTGTGTTTAAAATATTTGCTTTATGTGTCAACAGCCAAACCTGCGCTTCAAATATACCTTTTGCCTCAAATTCGTTCAGTTCTTCGCGTGTTGTAATCCACTTTTGTTTTAAATCCGGCTTTTCTTCTTCCGACAATGGTGTTGAACTATCGTCAGCTTCAAAAATATTACTCATTTCTCATCCCATATCCTGCTTAATGTGCCGTTTAACAAGTCCTGTACGGCATCTTCTAACTGCTCCTGCGGGTCAATGCCTTGACTTTCAAGTTCCATGTTTTGATTAACTTTTTTAAGTAGTGTCATAGCTTTTTTCTTAGCCTGTTTTTGTACCATTTCCTCTAAAGGTTCATTAGGAATAAGTATATAAACAAGTTTACAGTTCAAAGCCTCTGCCGCTTTTTCCAGTGTTGAAATTTTTAAGTTACTTTCATTATCCTCTATTTTTGCAATGCGAGGCTGTGTAATTCTCATGCGTTTTGCAAGTTGGCTTGTTGTCATACCAATAGCCTCACGGATTGTTTTAATCCAGCCTTGCAATGGTTTTTCTTCAAGTTTTGATAATCCTTTAAACTTTTTATCCAGCGAACGTCGCATTAATTTTTTATCATCAGGCATGTTATAACCTTTCTATTATATTTTTGCATAAAAATTATAACATATCTATTATAATTTTGCAAGTATTTTATAACAAAATTGTAATTACTCAATTACACAAAATGTCCTAATTGAGTACAGTCAAGTGAGTTTTTTTGTGTTTAAAAATGAAGGCGGATTTGCTTAAATCCCACAGTCAGATTAGCCGGTTCGGCGTTTTTTGTACGCAAGGGCTGAATTATAATTTTTTTTGTAATAAGTTTATCAGGAGAGATTATGGGTTTGGTAAAACAAAAGTTTGAAGATTATGAGACCGCGGCAGGTAAAAATGATATTTTAGAAAAAGCAAGGCAGGTACACGAAATTTTGTCGTCGGGCAAAGCAAGCCTTAACGACGCTTTGGGCGCGAAGCTTCTATGCGCTGCCGGGCCTGAGGTTGAGCTGCTTGAAAAAGACGGTAGAAGACAAAAAGCTATTATGCTGGGTTCAAATTCGTATTTTAATTTTACGACCAACCCGCAGGTAATCCAAGGCGCGCAGGCTGCGCTGGACAAATACGGATATGGCATGGGTGCGGTGTCTGTATATGCCGGGATTACGGAGCTTCATCAGGAGCTTGAGTCGCTTATCGCGGAGTTCTACGGGTGTGAAGACGCGATTGTGTTTCCGAACGGTTATGGCTGCAATGTCGGCATAATCTCGGCGCTTTGCGGTGAGGGTGACGTTATTATAAACGACAGTGCCAACCACGCGTCGATTTTTGACGGGTCAAAGCTTTCAGGCGCTGAGGTTAAGGTCTATCCGCATGCTAACATGAACGCGCTCGAGCGGATTTTGGCTAAAATCCCGGATTCGCAAAAAGGCCGGCTTATAATCACGGACGGGGTGTTTTCAATGCACGGCGATGTTGCGCCGCTGGATAAGCTTGTTCAGCTTGCGAAAAAATACAATGCACGGGTTATGGTGGACGACGGGCACGGGCTCGGGATTATGGGCCCGACAGGACGCGGAAGCGCCGAGCATTTCGGGGTTATGAAAGACATTGACCTGCATGTAGGGATGCTTTCCAAAACTCCGGGCGCGGTTGGCGGGTATTGCGCGGCAGGCAGGGATGTCATACAGTATCTGAAACTTTATGCGCGTTCGTATTTCTTTTCTACTGCGCTTCCGGCGCCGGTTGTGGGCGGGCTTGTCGAGGTGTTTAAAATCATGATTCAGGACAAAGCAGGCAGGCGCGAGCTTTGGGAGAATATTAATTATCTGAAATCCTTGCTGCTCAGTCACGGGTTCAATCTTGGCAGAAGCAATTCCGGAATTGTGCCGGTTATTGTCGGCGATGAGGCAAAATTAATAGATTTTTATAAGGATTTGAAGCTTGCGGGCGTGTACACGAACATTGTGTCTTATCCTGCCGTACGCCGTAAGGAGTGCAGGATACGGATTTGCGTGATGAAGGAGCTTACGAAAGAGCAGCTAAAGCAGGCTGCGGACACGATTGCCGTTGTCGGAAAAAAATACGGAGTGATTTAGCCCGCCTTGCTAAAGGGGGCAGTGCCGGGGATTGTAAACTTTAGTGAAGATTACCTTTTAGTATAAGCAATTTTGTTCATGTTTGTTTTTATTATAGGTGTATGAGAATCAACAGTGTCGGTCAGCAGTATAATTATAAGCCGGCTTTCAAAAGTGAATATATTGTAGACTGTTCGACCGCGATATCGCGCCAGCAGCTTTTGACGATGGGAATGCTGTTCAGCAATTTTTGGATGTACAGGCCGCGTGAAACTTTCAACCAGATTAAGTACAACAGTTACGGCCGGCACAGAATCAGCTTTAAAGACGGCAGAGATAACATTGTTGAAAAAATTTTAAAAGATAATAGTATTGGTTTTCAGAAAGTTGAGAAGAATATATGATTTTGATTATGTGTACTGTTGGCAATGAAGAAAATGCCGGACTTATTGCCGGAGCGCTTGTTGAGGAAAAGCTTGCGGCATGCGTGAATGTTGTTCCGAAGGTCAGGTCGGTTTATTCATGGAAGGGCGAAATTGTAGAGGACAGCGAACTGCTTTTGATTATAAAAACGCGCTCCGAATTGTATGAAAAGGTTGAGGAGCGGATTAAGGAACTGCACAATTACGAGGTTCCTGAAATAATTGCATTTGATATTGCAAAGGGTTCTAAGGAGTATTTAGACTGGATTGCAGGAAGCGTTTAAGGCATAAAATATCTCTAATAGTACTACCCGCTCGGGTACCTGCCCGGGTAGGGGGGTGAAAGCTGAAATATATTGACATTAGCCGTATTATATAGTAATATGATAGTATGGCACAGGACTATGAAACTGTAAGAGATAATATAGCGCTCAGTTTAAATGAGATTTATAGAGTCTATTACACAAAAAGCGGCAACAGCAGCAGAAATTTGCAATTTGACTGCGCTTTCAACTATGTGCGTGCCAGTCTTGAGGAGCTTGATAAGATTTGGCGTTCTTCTCAAGCAAAACCATAAGCACAGAAATATCCGCAGGCTTAACCCCGCCGATTCTTGAGGCTTGGGCAAGGGTTGCAGGACGGATTTTGTTTAGCTTGTCGCGGGTTTCGGATGAAATGTGTTCAATTTTGTTATAGTCAATATCTGCCGGAAGCCGGTATTTATCGAGTTTCCCGGCCTGTTCCACCTGCATTTCCTGGCGCTTTAGGTAGCCGGAGTATTTTACTAAGATTTCAATTTGTTCGTTGATAATTGATGGTTGACGGTTGACAGTTTGTTTAAGCTCTTGTAATACTTTATAATCTATGTTCGGACGTTTGAGAAGGTCGACAAGCTTTGTGCCGCGCTCAATGTGCTCGTTGTATTTTGTTAAAACCCCGTTCACCTCCGGGCTTGCAGGAATCTTAACCTCTGAAATCCGCGTCAGTTCCTTTTCGATGGCTTCCTGTTTATCCGTAAATCTCTTAAACTGTGCGTCGTCAATCAGGCCGATTTTATGGCCCAGCGGGGTTAAGCGGGCGTCGGCATTGTCCTGGCGCAGCAAAAGCCGGTATTCAGAGCGCGAAGTCAGCATGCGGTAAGGCTCGTTGATGTCTTTGGTTACCAAATCATCAATCAGCGTGCCAATGTACGATGAAGCGCGCGAAAGCTCCGGCATTTCGGTATTGTTAATGTAGTTAACCGCGTTGATTCCGGCAATCAGGCCCTGTGCAGCGGCTTCTTCGTAGCCGCTTGTGCCGTTAATCTGGCCGGCAAAGAAAAGGC
>JAIRZW010000101.1 GCA_031267015.1 Heliobacteriaceae bacterium
GGGAAACGGATTACGTATGGCACTTTGAGCAGTCTTTAAATGATTATGATGTGGTATTTTTGCCCGGAGGGTTTTCCTACGGGGATTATATCCGCTCCGGAAGGCTTGCAAAATTCAGCCCGGTCGTGAACGCTGTCAAAGAATACGTAAAAGCAAAACGCGGCTTCGTAATAGGGATATGCAACGGGTTTCAGATTCTGTGCGAATCAGGACTCCTGCCCGGAGTTCTGACAGATAACTGGAACACCAGGTTTATTTGCAAAACAAGCAGGCTCCAAATCAAAAACGGCAAAGAAATCACCCTTCCGATTGCGCACGGCGAAGGCCGCTACCTTGCAGAAGACCACATTATGCAGGAACTCAAAAGAAAAGACATGATTTTTCTGACTTATATCAATAACCCAAACGGCTCAATGGAAGACATAGCAGGGCTTTACGACAGAGAAAACAACATAATCGGCATGATGCCGCATCCTGAGCGTGCATTTTTCAGTGAAACCGGCAGTACGGACGGCAGAGAGATTTTTAAGATTGTTGAACAGGCATTAACGGTGAAAAAATGAAAACATTAGAATTATATTCGGCGCTCGGATTAACAGATTTTGAATACAAAGAGATTGTAAGGCAGCTAGGGCGCGAGCCTAATGAGGTTGAGACGTATTTGTTCTCTGCAATGTGGTCTGAACACTGCGGTTACAGCCACTCAAGAAAATATTTGTCAAGATTCCCGAAAGACGGCTCTTTGCACAGCGAAGAAAATGCGGGCGGAGTTCAGGTCGGCGACCAGGTAATATTTTTCAAAGCGGAGTCGCACAACCACCCTTCTGCCGTGGAACCTTTTCAGGGCGCTGCAACAGGAATCGGCGGGATAATCAGAGACGTGCTTGCGCTTGGGGCAAGACCCGTTGCGCTTTTGAACTCCCTGAAATTCGGCAAAATCAACGAAGGCGAGAAAAGCAACCATTCAAAACACCTGTTTGACGGGGTTGTAAAGGGTATCAGCGCTTACGGAAACTCCATAGGCGTTCCGACAGTAGCCGGCGAAGTCGGTTTTGACGCGTGTTACGAGACATCTCCGCTGGTAAACGTAATGGCAGTAGGAATTGTAGACAAAAAAGACATCAAAGTTTCCTCTGCCCCTGTTAACCGTCACGTTGTAATCGTGGGTTCGCACACCGGACGCGACGGAATCCACGGCGCATCATTCGCTTCCAAAGAATTGAGCGAAAACTCAAAAGAAGACAGACCTTCAGTTCAGGTTGGCGACCCGTTTATAAAGAAAATTCTTATTGAAGCAACCCTTGAGATACTTAAACTTGATGATGTGCTGGCATGTCAGGATTGCGGCGCAGCAGGGCTTTTGAGTTCAACATCGGAAATGGCTTACAAAGGAAACTGTGGCATGGAACTTTACCTTGATAAAGTCCACCTTAGAGAAGAAGGCATGAAGGCTTGGGAAATAATGCTTTCGGAATCACAGGAACGCATGATTTTCGTGACCACAACCGCAGGGGTTCAAAAAGTTCTTGATATTGCAAATAAATATGAGATTCCGGCGTATGAAATCGGCAGAACAATCCCTCAGCAGGAATACAGGCTGTTTTGGAACAGCGAAATGGTTGCAAATGTATCGCCGGAAATCCTTAACAACGGCGTGTTGTACGATTTAAACGAAAAAGAGCCGGAATATATTGCGGAATATAAAAATAAAAAACTCAATCAAACAATAAGCGTGGAACAAGCGGTTAAAAAGGTTGTCAGCGACCCGAATTTCGCTTCCAAAAACTGGGTTTACACGCAATACGACCACACAGTCGGGAACAGAACAGCCGTAACCCCGAACAAAGCAGGGGCAGCAGGCATCTGGCTCCCCGAAGAAGGCGGCGTAATAGGGCTTACGATTGATTCAAACGGAAGACAGGTATTCCTTGACCCTTATAACGGCTCAAAAAACACTCTGTACGAATGTTACAGAAATCTTGTTTCATCAGGCTACAAGCCGCTCGGCATAACCGACTGCCTCAATTACGGAAACCCTGAAAAGGATGAAGTAGGCTACCAGCTTGTAAAATCCATTGACGGGCTTGCCGACGGGTGTCGTGAATTATCTGTGCCTGTTGTTTCGGGCAATGTATCGCTTTACAACGAATGCGAGTATACAAGGGTTTACCCGACACCTGCCGTCGGAATGGCCGGCTATGCAGACCGCCCGGAAGATGTGATATGCGCGTCTTTCAAAGAAGGCGAGACAATCTACCTTCTCGGAAAAGAAATAAACAACGATTCGCCAATCGGTTCATCTCTTTACCAGATGGTTTGCTTTGACTTTCTGGGCGGAGAAGTTGACAAAGTTGATACTAAATTAGAGCTTTTGCTGGCGAATTCTATTTTTGCATTGCGTGATAAAAGATTAATCAAAGGCGCTGTGGATGTCTCCGAGGGCGGGCTTTTGTGCGCGCTGCTTGAGGGATTATTCAACGGCGGCACAGGCTTCAAAGGCGCTCTCACCGGCCAAACAGAACCGCTGAAAGCACTGTTCGGCGAGATTACCGGAAGATATGTTGTATCAACGGACAATCAGGCTGAATTTGAACGATACTGCAAAAATACAAGCACGCCGTACAAGCTTTTAGGCGAATGTACGGGAAGCGATATTATTTTTGACGGTTACAGCTTCAAACTCAGTGAACTAAGCAGTGACTATAACAACTCAATAGCAAAGGAGATTGAAAATTAATGTTTACCGAAGAATGCCGCTGTGAAGTTCATGAAAATTTTGACAAATTAGGTGAGGAATGCGGAATATTCGGCGGGTTTGTCCACAAGGGTGACGTGAAGGGCATAATCCGCAACGGTCTTTTCAAACTCCAGCACAGAGGCCAGGAATCAGCAGGGATTTCCTGTGGCGAAGAAACCCAAACACTTGTGAAAGCAAAAGGTCTTGTAATGCAAGCTCTTGCCGATTCGGCTATTTTAGAATCCAACGGACGTTTTGGGATAGGGCACGTACGCTATTCAACACAAGGCGGCTCAAGCGCCGTCAACGCACAGCCGTATCTGATAAAATATATGGACGAACACGTTGCAATGGCGCACAACGGCAACGTTAAAAAAGCAATGAAAATCCGTGAAAAGTTTGAAAAAATCGGTGAAGTTTTTATCACCAACAGCGACAGCGAAGTTCTTTTAAAACGTATTGTTTACGGACTCAGAAAACCTCCTTCACAGTGGACTTTTAATGAAATCGGGGAATGTCTGGGGGAAGATTTTTCAAAAGGCGCATTTTCTCTGGCTCTGACTTTGCCGAAACGTATTGTTGCATACCGCGACCCTGTAGGATACCGCCCGCTGTTTGTCTGCGAAGCTAAAGAAGGCTATTTTATAGCTTCCGAGGACATAGCGTTCACCGGACTTGATATAAAGAAGACAATTGAAGTAATGCCCGGCGAAGGAGTGGAGATTACCGAAAAAGGCTACAGTATACAACGTTTTTATGAACAAACAAAAGAATGTAAATGCGTGTTTGAGCACATTTATTTTGCACATCCGGCATCGAATATTTTCGGCAGAAACGTCTATATGACCCGCGTTGAGCTTGGCAAAACCCTCGCCAAAACAGATAATATTAAGGCTGATATTGTTGTTCCGGTTGTGGATTCGGGGATGGCCGCGGCAATAGGATACTCCCAGGAGTCAGGAATCCCGTTCCATACAGGCTTAATCCGTAACCATTGGGTAGGGCGTTCTTTCATTGCCCCCACGCAGGAATCGCGCATAAACAAAGTCCGCGAAAAGCTGCTGATTGTGCGTCCGCTGATTGAGGGTAAAAAAGTTCTTTTGGTAGATGATTCTATGGTAAGAGGAACAACATCACGGGAGATTGTGTCAATGCTCAAAAATGCCGGCGCAAAAGAAGTCCACTTCAGGCTTTCGTCCCCTATGCTGCTGAATACGTGCTCCTGGGGCGTTGATATTCCGACAACAGGCGAGCTAATTGCAGCAGTGCACAAAGACGAAAAGAAAATAGCCGCAGCAATCGGCGCGGACAGTATTAAATACCTGCCAATGTCAGCTTTAAAAGAAATATTCGGCGAAACAGGCTGGTGCTACCGTTGTTTTGAAGCGGAAAAAGAAAAACCGGCAAAGCCTTTATGCAAGGCTCTTGCATTTGCTAAATAGAAAGGTAAATATGATAAGCTACAAAGATTCAGGCGTAAGCATAGAAAAGGGTGATTTGTTAACCGAGATTATCCGAAAAGACATGAAAACGGATAATATAGGAAATTTCGCCGGATTGTACGAGCATCCGTATATCCCGGAATACTATCTTGCAGGCTGCACTGACGGCGTTGGGACAAAGGTTATCCCGCTGGCAGCACGCAAAAAATACAAAACAATTGCAGTTGATTTAATCGCAATGAACCTCAATGACTTAATATGCACCGGCGCAAAACCGTTATTTTTTCTGGATTATTTTGCAACAAATACGCTGGATGTTGAAGCAGCATCTTCATTTGTGCTTGCACTGCGCGCAGAACTTGAAAAATACGGCTGTACCCTGCTTGGCGGCGAAACCGCAGAACTTGGAGACCTTATAAAAGAAGGACATTTTGATGTAGGCGGATTCATGGTGGGAATTGTCAGAAAAGACAAAGTCCTTAAAAGAGAGAACGTCAAAGAAGGCGACGTTATTATTGCGCTAAAGTCTTCCGGGCCGCACTCAAACGGGTATTCGCTTGTACGTAAGCTCCACGACAGCGGACTTTTGAGTGATGAACTTTTTGAAACGGCACTTGAACCAACCCATATTTATGCAAACGAAGTAATAAGTCTTACAGAGCGCGGCTTAATCCATGCAGCGGCAAACATCACAGGCGGCGGTATTGAGGGGAATTTAGTCCGCTCAATCCCAAAAGAACTTTGCGCGGTTGTTTATAAAGACAAAATAACAAAACAGCCTCTGTTTGAGGAATTCCAAAGGCTTGTCGGCGAAGACGAGGCTTATAAAACCTTTAATATGGGCGTTGGCCTGTGTCTGATTACGGACATTGCCGGCAAAGACGCTGTTTTTGAAACCTGCAAAGCCTATGAGCCTTTTATAATCGGAGAAGTTGTAAAAAATGAAAAAAATACTAATATTTGCTTCGGGTAACGGGTCTAACTTTCAGGCAATAGCCGAATACCTGCTTCCAAAAGGAATTGAGATAGAGCTTTTGACAGACAAAGAGGGCTGTTATGCATGCAAAAGAGCCGAGAAGCTGGGAATTAAGGCGCATTTTGTGTTGTTCGGGCAGACTTTGGAATTTTTAAAAGACCGTGAATATGATTTGTACGTACTTGCCGGTTACATGAGGATTCTGCCGCCGCAAGTGCTTGAAAACAGGGCTTTCGTAAACATTCATCCGTCGCTTTTGCCGAAATATAAAGGCATGGACGCAATAAAACAGGCATTTGATGCCGGAGAAACAGAGTGCGGCGTAAGCGTTCATTACGTAACCGAAGAAGTCGACGCAGGCGAAATCATTGAACAGAAAA
>JAIRZW010000151.1 GCA_031267015.1 Heliobacteriaceae bacterium
GGCGCTTTTGCGGGCTTTCCAAATCATTTCGCCCCCAGACATTAAATACAGTCTTTGTGTAGACCTTATGCCCCTGTTCCTGAAGCTCTTTTGCAACCGCTTCGCGGCCAAGCAGCGGATTTCTGAGCGAAAAATCTATGATAAGGTTTTCATCCTCTTCGCTTCTGCGGTTGTGTGCTTTTTTAGTTTCCAGTTCAAGCTTTTGGGCATTCTTGAGCATAACCCCGTTGTATTCAAGATAGTTAACGCGTCTTTCTTCTGTTTCAAGGTTATTTCTTTTTAAAACACCGAGCACACCTTTTGCTGATATTTCTATTCCTTGCTCTTGAAGGTCGCCGGCAAGTTGATAACGGCCCAGATAAGGATTTTTCTTCACTGCCTCAAGAACAGCTTTTTCGTATTCAGGATTAATATAACTAAAAGGCTTCCGTGCCTTGCCATTGCCAAGAAATTTGTTAAATGCTCTCATAAAAAACGCGTCATTAACTTCCTCGGCTTTGAAATATACTTCAACACAGCCCATTTTATAAGGATTAAAACCATTTTTTACATCTTTATAATAAATTTCTGCCATTGTTTTGCCTCTGCTGCTGTCAACATCTATTTTGCAGGAATAACCGGAACAAAGTTTCGTAACAGAAATAACATCGCCGTCTTCAAACTCTTTTGTCAAAACATTATGTTCGTATTTGTCATCGCTTCTTGTTACTTGGGCTTTTGCTTCCTCAGAATAGTAAGTTCCGATTTCGGTATCTTCGATTTCTTTATTTATATCTTCCAATTTAGTCAAAACAGAAAAGGAAACCTTAGGCTTGCTGCCGGCAAATGTTACAGGCTGCTTATAATAATTTTGTGTAGGAAAAAGCAGGGGGTTAATCATCATAGGCTTAATCCACCACTGTCATGCGTCCGTCATCGCGAATTTCTATCGGCTGCGGAAGCTTCTTAATATAATCACAGGCTAATTTATCCTTGTCAAAGTCATATCTTTTGTCGTACTGATTTGTGGAAAGCTTGTCAGGGATTAGGTTGTCACCGCCTGATGCAAAGAAATCATCCGTTGCAACAGTGTAAACCTTGTTCGGATTCGGGTTGTTAATGTCGATTGGGATTTCTTTGCCCTGCTTGTCTATGAATGCGGCTGACTTAACCTCGCCCTGACGGCTCACCGTGTATTTCAGGCCGGACGGGATTACCACACTGGGCTTGAATCCCGGATTAATAAACGATTTTGCACCGTTTTTAAGCCCGTCAACGATTTCTTTTTCAGTTAATTTCAATACCACAACATCATTTTTCAGCGGCACAACCTCAAATACCTGTCTTGAATCCAAAGGCCCTTCTTCAAAATAACCGCGCACATTTCCTGCATTAATCAGCGCAAGGTCAGTACCGAGTTCGCTGCGCATTGCATCCATAATAAAATTCGTGTGCGGATTCGGGTCAATCAGTCTGTGAACAGGCGAAGGCTCAACATACTTAATCACACCGAGATGCTCGGGTTTACCCAGAATCATATCAAACGCCTTCATTAACAGACGGCTGCGCTTGAATTTGCCTGTATCGGTCACGTTATTCTGGGCTTTTGTAATCACGCCGTTTTGATCAAATTCAAGATTCAACACACCCGAATACTCTCCATCTTTTCCGCCTTGGGTAATAATTACAGGCTCATTGTTTTTCGAATATAGAAGGTTCTCCCCTTCATTTATCCCCTCAAGCAATTCGTGGGTATGCCCGCCTAAAATAACATCAATTCCGGAAGTCTCTTTCGCAAGCTGCCGGTCTTTGTCAAGACCGCAGTGTGAAAGCACAATAATTTTATTGATTCCCTGCGCTTTAAATTCATTTGCCTGCGCCTGAACATCCTTAATCGTCTTGCCAAAGTCATCCACCATAACCTGTTCACGCGAAGCATTTCCGCGGATTCGCTCATGCAAATCAGGCGGTGCAATACCGATTACGCCGTATTTATTCCCGTTTTTCTCCTCTACGTAAGACTTTTCAATCCGGGTATAGAGCGGATTGTTCTGCGCAACGCTTAAATTAATCCCCAGCAGTTTAAATTTAGCATTTTGGGTTAACCGTGCAACCTGCTCCGGAGTTGAATCAAATTCGTGGTTTCCAAGCGCGGACGATGTGACCCCTATACCGTTGAGAAAAATATTTGCACAGGCGTTTGATTTTTCGTCAGCACCTGTCATAATGTCCCCTGATGAAAGCTTAAACGTGTCTGTCGGCTCACTATATTGAAAACCGTCAAAAGTATTAGACATTGCAGCAATTCTGCACATATTACCAAGCCGGCCGTGAATATCATTTATATAAAAAATACTTGTTTTAACGGGGGGAATATTATTTATCATACTCTATTAAAACACGTAAAAAAAATTTTTGCCCATACTTGAAGAAATATTTACATAATTAATGTTATCATGTATAATAGTCTTACGGAGGTTATATGAAAGAAGAATACACAACAAGTCAAAGACGCTGGTATGACAAAGACCCTGTTTTATCGCAGGCGGTCAGAACTCTTGAGGAATCTGATGACGATACTCAGATTAGAATTTCGCTTAACCTGATTAAAATTATCATTGAGCACAACATTGAGGATGAGAAATTTGAAGCGGTTGAAGATATCATCAATGCCGTGGATTCGGGCGTTGACGAAACCCGCCGCGGCCGCTGGTAAGACATTGACACGACCCTGCGCACAGCAATGAACATGCTTCAAAACTGCCCGCCAACCACCCAGCACATTATCGCAAAAGAAATGGCGAAAATGGTTGTGGAAAAGATTAAAACAGAAGAAGACGCAGAAGAATGACAAAAGTATCCGTAATCGTTCCGGTGTATAATTCCGAATTGTATTTGGAAAAAACTCTGGAATCGCTTATTAACCAGACTCTAAAAGACATTGAAATCATCTGTATCAATGACGGCTCAACAGATGGCTCCGACAAGATTCTGGAACAATACGCAGACCGCATAACCGTGATTAATCAGGAAAACAGCGGACAGGGCGCGGCCAGAAACACAGGTATTGAAGCGGCAAAAGGCGAATTCATCGCTTTTATGGACGCAGACGACTGGGCAGAATCGGATTTTTACGAGAAGCTTTATAACGCTTCTGCATGCGCCGATATTGTTTGCGGCAACACGGTTTATTATGAAAATAACAAGTATGTGAAAAATAACTTCATCTCAAAAAACACGTTCAAAACCAAAGGGATTCTTCGGAATGACGGATTTGACACTTATGCCTTAATAAGCTCGGGCGTTGTCTGGAACAAGATTTACAGACGCGAAACAGTAAAGGACCTCCGCTTCCCGACAGACACTAAGTTTGAGGACACTTACTATAATTTTGCAGCCGTGCTGAGCGCGGATAAAATCGCCCGCGTAAAAAACGCCGTAATTTACTACAATATTCATCCGGGTTCAGACATGACAGGCTTAGACCCGAACCGGCTTTATGATTATTTCAAGCTGTTCGGCTACTTTTGGGAATTTGCGCGCGCTCATAACAAAGGCATACAAATGCTTGAGCAGTTTGAAGTTAATGTTTTATACAGCCGTATGAAGGAAATGCACGGAGATTTCAAGAGGGATTACGCTGCTGCGGCCAAAGAAGCAATCAGGGATTTCAACCCGAAACATTTCGACTGGAAAACCCGCGCCCGCTATAACCGTATTGTGCGAAAAATGGTATAGTACCGGAAATCACCCCAGTAAATAACCAGCGAAACAAAGTTATTGTCGAGGTCTGTGGTTTCGAGATAGGTTTTTGGCGCAGGCTTTCGCTGGGAGCTTTTGATGTGTCTTCCGATAAAATCCAGCGCATTTATCTGGAACTTTTGCGAAAGCGTCATTTTGGGTTTTGGAAGGTTTTCGTCATAGAAAAACGCCGGCACAATTTTTCTGTCATAGGCCGGTACAATATACTTAACTCTGCCGGCTTCTTTAAACAGGATATACCAATTTCCGTCCTGCTGGCGCGGGGTGAGGGTATAATATCCGGGTTCTATGGCGATTGTTTTAAAAAACAGCGGGGCAGTAAGCCGGAACAGCGGATACGGTGTCCAGGTGGCATTTTGGGTGTCATAATATTCACCCGGGTCGATTCCGTGGACATATTGAAACGTCGGCACGGGCAGGTCGCGGTAAACCTGTTCATAGTCGAAGTCTTCAGCCATGCCTGCAAGGCCCCAAAAACATAAAAACAAAATTAATA
>JAIRZW010000002.1 GCA_031267015.1 Heliobacteriaceae bacterium
CACCCGGATGTTTTCAATATCATGCTTCAAATGTTCGACGACGGGCGGCTTACGGACGGAAAAGGCAGGCTGGTGGACTTCAAAAATACCGTAATTATTATGACCAGAAACATTGGAAGCGAGGCAATTCTCGACGAAACCCTTACGGATGAAGAAAAATACGGGGTTTTGAACTACGCTTTGCGCGAAAAATTTAAGCCGGAGTTTCTGAACAGAATCGACGAAATTGTTATGTTTAAGGCATTAACTCCGGATGAATTGGCACAAATCGTTGATATACAGCTTTACGGGCTGTCAAAGCGGCTGAAAGAGCAGGGGATAACGTTTGAGATTACGGACGGAGCGAAGAAATTCCTTGCACGCGAGGGTTACGAGCCGCTATACGGCGCGCGGCCGTTGAAGCGCGTGATTCGCCAGCTTGTGGAAATCCCGCTTTCCGTGAAGATTCTGGAAAAAGAGTTTACGAAAGGCAGTCATGTAAAAATCGATTTTGAAAATGGCAGACTGTCATTGCGAGCGCCGGCAGAGGTCAATCTGACGGTCAATCCGGTGCGAAGCAATCCAGGTCAACTATAGATTTACTGGATTGCCGCGGTCGCGCTTTGCGCTCCCTCGCAATGACATAGCGCATAAAAACGGGGCCTTTGGGCCCCGGACACACACTTTTTATACACACTAATTGTTGTTTATTTACTGCTTAAACCTTTGATGGCTGCCCATGCTGCACCGACTACACCGGCTATCAATGCGATTTTGCCGTGTTTAGGCAACCATTTTGCACCTCCGGCAAGGTTGAAAAGACCTTTACCGACTGCATATAATCCTGCACCTGCTACTGCACCGCCTGCTGCGTTGCCGGCTATTTTCCAGGAAGTTTCACTCTTTGATACTTTCTGTTTTGATATATCTGCTATGTTCTCGGCTGCTGTTTTATTATCTGCCAAGAATCCGAGCGTCAGCCCCTGATATAAACCCTGTAATGCAGAGTGATTGCCGTATTGTCTTATATGCTCCTGGAGAGATATTGCATTGCCGGCTGCGTCTTTTGTACCCGCTTTGTAAACTGCTAATGCTTCGTTATGAACTGCTTCATCGGACATATTAGCACCGGGATGAAGCGCTTTTACGCTTTCTTTCAGCGCTGCAAATGAAGGTTGGATTAACTCCTGTTCATTGTTTTTTATAGTGTCCTGAAGGATTGCTATGTCGTTTTGTATCCGTCTTAAAGGAGCGTTTACTTCTAAGTCCGTTTCTTTTGTCTTTTTGCCTTGTTCACGGTTATTATCAAAATAGAAGTCCTGATATTTTTTCATCTGGTTTATGTAATCATCGGTTCCGTTTCCTGTAAATGACGGCCACATACCCGGGTTCATCATTGAATAATCCATTCCGCCGCCGTAGTTAAAGATGCTGTCCGGCGTCGGAGTCTGCCAGCCGCCTATGCTAAAACGATTGTAATTAAGCATATTGCAAGGATTGTATGATGTTGAATCGCAAGGATTTATACTTGGTAACCATGGGCATCCCATAACCTAACCTCCAAATTTAGTTTTAACCTACCTTACTTATATAAAAAAAAGTTATGTTAAGAAATTGCTTTTTATGAGGGTTTATGTTAACATTTTGTAACAATGAAAAAGGTTCTTTCGTTTCTATTATCTGTGCTAATCATTGCGGGCATTGCGGCGCTGTTCTATTTCCGTCCGCCATTTGCTACAAAGCAGATTGATAAGGTTTACGGCATGTATTTTGTTTACAAAGGCGACAAGGAGTTTAAAAAACGTCACCTGCAAAAGGCGATTGATAACTATAACCGCGGTTTGCAGCTTTATCCCGGGCATTACGGCGCCTGGAATAATTTAGGAAGTCTTTATGTGCTTTATGAAGACTATTTTTCGGCTGTGGAGGCTTATGAGCAGGCTTTTACACATAATCCGAAGTTTATGCAGGCGCGGATGAACTATGGCGTGGTTTCGGCTGAAAGACTCGGGGATTTTGACGGTGCAATCGCGCAATATCAGGCGATTCTTGACACTAAGCCCCGGCTGATTTCAATTCCGTTTATTTTTAACAACCGCCGAAGCACAAAGTTAAATCGCGGGCTTGCGTATTATAACATGGGGGTTGCGTACAAGCAGAAGTCGATTTATCTTGACGATGCACAGGAATTCAGGCGTAAGTACCTGCTTGCGGCGCTGGACGCCTACAAAAGAGCGGTTAAAATTCTTAAAAAGGATTATGCTGCGCGCTATAATCTTGCGCTGACTTATCATTTGCTGGACGACTACCACGATGCAGGGCTGAACTACTGCAAAGCAATCGAGCTTGCGCCGATGAATTACGATGCGCACTACAACCTTGCGATTTTGCTCAGGCATCTTGCTAAAGCAGACAAGGAGTCGGCTCGAAAGTATTACAAAGCAGCGCTGGACGAAATGCAGAAAGCAACCGGGCTTATAAGCAGCAGTGACGGGTTTTCTAACCGCCAGCGTTATGTTTTTGACGTGATGAACGAAATGACGCGCATGCTCTATACTGATAAAAATTCGCAGTATTTTGTGGAACGTCTGGATGATGAGCCTCAAAACCACGGCGTAACGTATGTTAACGGCAAGCTGGTTGCGACTGACGACCTTGACCGTGCGATTCTGAAAAACCTTAAAACCTGCGGTTCAAAAAAAATATTTACACAAGAAATAACCAAGGATTATGAAGAACCCCGCGGCCGCGCAAAAGTGCCTAATATTGACAGTTTTTAATTACAAATTGTAACGGTTTGCATAGGGGTTGAAAAAATTTTATACCTGTGTTATAATAAATTTGCTAAAGTAAATATTAAGATTTGTAACCGCGAAATATCCTCGGATATTTCGCTTTTTTTTTATTTTTGTCTTAACTTTTGTAACTATTTATGTACCTGTTGCTTTTTTTAAATTTCTGTGTTAGTATATTAAAGCTAAAGTGAAACTTGGTGCAGTGAGAACTGCACCTGACTTTTTAAGTTTTGTAACAACTTTCGCGAAATATCTTCGGGTATTTCGCTTTTTATTTTGTTTAACCCTTGAGCGCGCCTTCGTTTTCGCCGGAGATGAAGTAGCGCT
>JAIRZW010000023.1 GCA_031267015.1 Heliobacteriaceae bacterium
TTATCGGCGCAAATGCCGCTAAAACAACGCTCAATATCAAGAGCACAATCATCATCTCCGCTTGTGTAAACGCCTTCTTTTCCATTTAATATCTCCTTTTGATCCAATTCGTGTTTCTATTTTAAACTATGGTTGAACACCATAGTCAATAGTGGTTGGAATAATTTGTATAAGGATTTTCGGAGTCTGTCAAGTTTGTCGTAGCTGCGTGATGTTTGTCACAATATAATTGTTGAATCGTGATGTGAAATCTTTACAAAAATTTGATATTATTAGTATTGACAGAAAAATTGCTTTAATTTATACTATAATATATAGTGAAATAAATCACAATATAGAAGGAGATAAAATAATGTCGAAATTAAAAGCAAAAAACAAAGAAATTGAACAACTTGAAAAAACATTTAACGCTGCCAATATAGTGGACAGCCCGAAAGCGCTGGAAGAACTTATACAGCGCGTGAAAAAAGCGCAAATCACTTTTGCAGCCTATTCGCAGGAACAGGTTGACAGAATTTTTAAAGCAGCGGCCGTTGCCGCAAACCGGGCCCGGATTAGCTTAGCCAAAATGGCCGCGGAAGAAACAGGCATGGGCGTTGTGGAAGATAAAATTATCAAAAACCACTTTGCGTCCGAATATATTTACAATAAGCATAAAAACGCAAAAACCTGTGGCATAGTAAAAGAAGACATAACAAACGGGATTAAGATTGTCGCCGAGCCGCTGGGAGTGATTGCGGGCGTTATTCCGACCACAAACCCGACTTCTACCGCTATTTTTAAATCATTGATAGCGCTGAAAACCCGTAATGCAATAATCTTTTCACCTCACCCGCGCGCAAAGAATTCAACTATTGCCGCGGCGAAAATTGTTTTGGAAGCGGCTGTTAAAGCCGGCGCGCCAAAAGATATTATCGGTTGGATTGACGTGCCGTCGCTGGAATTAACTAATATGGTAATGACGCACCCGGACATTGCCACAATCCTTGCAACAGGCGGCCCCGGCATGGTTAAAGCAGCTTATTCATCCGGCAAACCGGCGCTGGGCGTGGGCGCGGGCAACACGCCGGCAATCATTGACGAAACAGCGAACATAAAAATGGCGGTTTCTTCAATTCTTATGTCAAAAACTTTTGATAACGGGATGATTTGCGCGTCAGAGCAGTCGATTATTATTGTTAAGGATGTTTACGACGAAGTTCTTGAGGAGTTAAAACTCCGCGGGGCTTACATTTTGAGCAAAGAAGAAAAAGAAAAAGTCGCCAAAACAATAATTATTGACGGCAAGCTTAATGCAAATATCGTTGGCCAGCCTGCTTGCAAAATCGCGCAAATGGCAGGGATTAAGGTTGACGGGGATGTGAAAGTTCTTGCCGGAATTACCGAGAGAATCGCGCTTGACGAGGAGTTTTCTCATGAAAAATTATCGCCGGTGATTGCGATTTACAAGGCGAAAAGCTTTGAGGACGCTGTTTCAAAAGCCCACCAGCTTGTAGAACTGGGCGGAGCAGGACACACAAGCGTTCTTTACACTGACGAGCGCAAACAGGACAGAATCGACTTTTTTGCGGGTAAGCTGCACACAGGAAGGATTTTGGTGAATTCACCGTCATCGCAGGGCGCGATTGGCGATTTGTATAACTTTAAATTAGAGCCGTCATTGACGCTTGGGTGCGGCTCTTGGGGAGGAAATGCCGTGAGCGAAAACGTCGGAGTAAAACACTTATTGAATTATAAAACCGTTGCCCAGCGCCGTGAAAATATGCTGTGGTTTAAGGTTCCGCCGAAAGTTTATTTCAAACGCGGCGCGACTGACCTTGCTTTGCGCGAATTGCAGGGCAAAAAGCGTGCGTTTATTGTGACTGACAGATTCTTGTTTGATTCCGGCGCGATTTACAGCTTGACAAGAGTGCTGGAAGAAGTCGGCGTGGATTATCAGATTTACTTTGATGTTAAGCCTGACCCGACGCTTTCGACGATTGACGAGGCGCTGACAATGATTAACAGCTATCAGCCGGATGTGATTATCGCGTTTGGCGGCGGGTCTCCGATTGACGCGGCAAAAATTATGTGGCTTATGTACGAGCAGCCGCAAACTGATTTTACGGATATTGCAATGCGGTTTATGGACATAAGAAAACGTATCTGCGACATCCCTGAATTGGGCAAAAAAGCGATAATGGTTGCGATTCCGACCACATCCGGCACAGGGTCTGAGGTTACGCCGTTTGCGGTAATTACGGATGACCAAACGCATATTAAGTATCCGATTGCGGATTATGCGCTGACGCCGAATATGGCGGTTATTGACCCTGATTTTGTTGACAGCATGCCAAAAGGCTTGTGCGCCGCTTCAGGGATTGACGCGCTTACACACGCGATTGAGGCTTATGTGTCTGTGCTTGCAACGAACTTCACCAATTCTCCTGCGCTGGAAGCAGCAAAACTCATATTCAGATATTTACCGCGTTCATACAACGGCGGTTCAAACTCGGATTCGCCCGACCCTGTTGCAAGAGAGAAGATGCACTATGCTTCGACCTTAGCAGGCATGGCGTTTGCAAACTCGTTTCTGGGCTTGTGCCACTCTATGGCGCACAAACTCGGGGCAGCGTTTAATCTGCCGCACGGGATTGCCAATGCGCTGCTGATTAATCAGGTTATTAAGTTCAATGCAACCGACTGTCCGAAAAAACAGGGGATTTTCCCGCAGTATAAATTCCCGAATGCAAAAGCAAAATACGGTCAAATCGCGGATGAACTCGGTTTGGGCGGCAAGAATGACGATGAAAAAGTTGAACTGCTTATAAAAGCAGTTACACAGCTTAAAAAAGATGTCGGGATTCCGCTTTCAATCAAAGACGCGGGCGTGAGCAAAGAAGACTTTTATGCTAAACTGGACGAGCTGGTTGAACTTGCTTATGACGACCAGTGCACGGGCGCAAACCCTGTTTATCCGCTCTTAAGGGACATAAAAGAGGTCTTTATAAAGGCCTATGAAGGGAAAATCTAATGAACCTGTCTGACAAAGTAATTAACAGATTAACGCTTTATTATAGTATTTTATTGGGCTGGCGCGCTGAGAACATAACCAGCGCGCAGATAGCCGCCCTGCTGCGAATTGACGCTTCGCAGGTGCGAAAAGACATTAAGATGCTTGATAATGTCGGGGTCTGCAAAGTCGGCTATCCTGCTGCCGCATTGAAAAAATCCATTGAACAAACGCTTGGCGTGGGCAAGGCAAAAGAGGCGTTCATTGTCGGTGCGGGCAACCTCGGAACAGCGCTGGCAAAGTACGATAATTTTGCGCCTTACGGGCTGAACGTGCTTGCTCTGTTTGACAACGACCCTTTGAAAGCCGGCAGAATAATAAACGGCAAAGAAGTTTTTGACATTTCCAGACTGTCTGATTTAACCCGGCGGTTGAAAGTGCAGATTGCGATTTTGACTGTGCCGCGTGAGTTTGCGCAAAGCGTTGCGGATTTGCTTGCCGCGTCGGGAATTAAGTACATCTGGAATTTTTCGCCGTCTATTCTGCAAGTGCCGGATGATGTTCGTGTGTGGAATGAAAACCTTGTCGGAAATTTTTTGCAGTTCACAATCAACCATAAGGACTGAGTTATGAAAAACACTATGAAAATTTGTATGGGAAGTTCATGTTTTGCGAGAGGAAATGAAGAAAATCTTAGAATAGCGGAAGATTTTGCCAAAGCGAACAGGCTGGATGTTGAGATTGAGCTTTTTGGTCTACGCTGTGAAAACAAATGCGAAAAAGGGCCTGTTATCATTGTGAATGACGTTGAACACAACGGGATTACGCCGGAAAAGCTTGAAAAACTTTTGACGGAGATGCACAGTGGATAAATTACAGCCTGTTTACACACTAAAAAATGAATGCCACGACTGTTACAGGTGTGTGCGCGAATGCCATGTTAAAGCGATTAAGATTAAAGACGGCGCGGCATCGGTTATCAGTGACAAATGTATTGCCTGTGGTGAGTGCGTCAAGGCGTGTCCGTCCGGCGCTAAGAGGGTTAGGCAGGATATTGATAAAGTTAAAACCCTGTTCACAGCTAAAAAAAGGGTTTTTGTATCGCTCGCGCCAAGCTGGGCGGGGATTTTTGATTATTCCGAACAGGCAATGACTGCAATGCTTAAAAAACTCGGCTTTGAGGCTGTGAGCGAAACCGCTTTGGGCGCACAGGAAGTTTCAATCCAAATCGCCAAAACCCTGAAAGAACCCGGCTTGTATATTTCAAGCGCATGTCCTGTTGTGGTTGATTATATAAGGCTTTACAAGCCTGAGTTTACGCAAAATATTACACCTGTTGCGTCTCCGGCTCTTACGCACGCCAAAATGCTTAAAGAAATTTACGGCGATGATATTTATGTTGTTTTTATCGGCCCTTGCATAGGAAAGAAAAACGAGGCTGAAAAGCATCCTGAACTTATCTGTGCAGCGCTGACATTTGAGGAGTTAAATTATTGGGTTAAGGAGGAATTTATTTCAGTAAGCGAACTTGAGCCGGCAGGACAGTTTGTGCCGGAGGGGGCTTATGAAGGGGCGTTGTATCCGCTTGAAGGCGGCATGAACGAAAC
>JAIRZW010000112.1 GCA_031267015.1 Heliobacteriaceae bacterium
CCAAAATTCCGGCTGCAATCCGCGCAAATTCTTCCGCTCTATTCCGCGGGTCATAGCCCACTATAATCTTCTTTTCCGGCCCGAAATTGTCAAAAACGTACTTGCCGATTGCGTTTACAACAAGCCTGACATTTTCCTCGTTAAAATCCTGTCCGACAATCGCGCGCCAGCCGTCTGTTCCAAATTTAATATTGTCTTTCATGGTACAATAATATCATGAATTTTGATGACGTGCAAAATATCGCATATCTCGGCCCGGCCGCGTCTTTTACGGAAATGGCAAAGGATGTTTTCTGCGATAAATACAGTATTAAGGCCAATCCGGTTCCAATGCTTACAATAAAGCAAGTTGTGGAATACGTGGACCAAAACCCGGGCAGCCTCGGCGTCATGCCGGTTGAAAACTCAATCGAAGGCACGGTATGCGAGTCTTTTGACAGCCTTATGCGCACGAAAAACCCGAACGTGCGGTTTTTGGCGGAAACGATTATGCCTATAAACCACTGTTTGCTTGCGCGTACAACCGAGATTTACAGCATTGCCAACATAATCTCTCATCCGCAGGCGCTTGCGCAGTGCCGTGAATTTATTCATAATGAAATGCCGCTAAACATGAACATAATTGAGGCTGCAAGCACTGCCGAAGCCGCAAGAAGCCTTCAAAACTACAACCTTACTTACGCGGCAATCGGAAGCCAAAAGACTGCGGACGTTTACATGCTCAACGTCTTAAAGGAAAACATTAACGACGACAAGTCAAACCGGACGCGGTTTGTGCTTATCGGCGACTACGAAACCGCTGCGACAGGCCGCGACAAAACTTCGCTGGCGTTTGCGGTAGACAACAAGCCCGGCGCGCTTTTGCGGGTTCTGGAAGTCTTTATGAAGAATAGCATAAATCTTTCCTACATTGTTTCGCGGCCTTCTAAGCAGAAGTTCGGGGAGTATGTGTTTTTTGTGGCGTTTGACGGGCACATAAGCAGTCCGCATTTGCTGCACACAATAGAGGAAGTCCGCTCAAGAAGCACGTTCATGAGGTTTTTCGGTTCGTTTGAGCGATGACGGTCCTACAAAACTCCTTGCATCATGTCATTGAGTGCAAGCTTTGCCGTGCGGATTGGGGTTGAGAGTGATGTCCCTTTAAGAATTTTATTAATACGAAAAAATCTATCACTAAAATCTTCAATATCAGAAGCATGAACTTTCAATTGCCAACATTTTCTATCAAGTAAATCTTTTTTATAATTTAATTTTTTCCACTTGATAAAGAGTTTAGAACTTTTTTTCATATCACTGATGCTTCGACCTAACTGTTTACGTTTAATTAAAGTGTCTTCCGCTTCCTTCTTGCTAACTTCTAGTTCATTTTTAATCTTTGCTATTTTCTTTTCAAAAGTTTCTTTTATCCGATTCAATTCTTTTGGAGTTCTGTATTTAATATCACATCCGGGAGTTTCAGTAAAATTTATACCGATTGTTTTATTGCCTTTGTAAATATATTTCGGATTATATTCTCCTAATTCGTAATGCTGTGTAAAACTTGAATTTCTTGAGGCGCTGAATTCAGATACTTTTCCTTTTAAAGAAATAGAACCTACGCCTTCGGCTCCTGAATGAACGAGCATGTGATTGACCACATCTTTCCCATCATTACCCGATGAAATTAATACTCTTGTTCCTTTTTTGGTTATTGCCTTTATTAATTCATCAGATTCGTCAGGGGTAGTTTTAGTAACAATTTCACGTAATTGTTCTACCCCTTTTTTTCCTTGAGTTATATTTATATCGGTTCCAATCGATATAGATAAATAGTCAGCCTTTGAATTTAGAACTTTGTTTAATGATTTTATGTAACTTCTTTCAGAACCGGGAAGGAAATTATCAAAAACATGGGTTTCATGAAATTCGTATTGTGCAAAAGGATTATTTCTTCTGGCATAAGTCGAGACTAAAGAGCCATGGGAGTTATAATTCATTACTCCTGGAATAAACCTTTCATCAATAATTGCAACCGTTTTAGGAGTTAACGCGGCTTCTTTGACGAAGGCGCCTTCGTGGTCGAGGATTCGGACGAGGACTTTGCCGTCTTTAGTGCGGGATTGTTCAAGCAGGTGGTAAACCTTACCGTCTTTGGGGTTTGTCCACGCAACACGTTTGTATGAAGCTTTTATTGTCTCGGAAGTCAAGCGTTTTAAGTCCTCAGCCGTGGCTTTCGGAAACTCATATTTAATCGGATTCTTAGCCTGATTGATTGCGATTTTATTCATATTGCGCGCAACTTTCATTTCTTCCGAAATAAACCGCGGCAGCTCAAATGTTTTCCCTGTTTTCGGGTAAGTTATTGTCGGATTAATTCCGTGGAAAGTTTGCGGTTTCGAGCGCAGAACAGACCCGCCGCAAGCTTTTGCCCAACTTCGTACGGCTTGTATGTTAATTTTTGGTATCCCCATACATTTATAAAAACATTTTTCGTGCCAAAATTGATACTCCTGTCAAAAAAGTTTACAATAATTTGCCCCTTCCCCGTATGGATAAGGAATGGACTATTGCCCTAATTGCTTTTTTAATATATAATTTACGTATGCTAGTTTTAGATGATTTAAGAGAGATTAACGACGTAATAAAAGAGATTGCGGGTTTTATCGGCAGGGATTCTGCGGTAAAGCCGGATTTTGAGGAGTATTTGCGCACTGTCGGCGGTTCGCTGAACCCTGAGGCCGCGGCTTTTAACTATATTTTTGAGCGGAGTCTTGATAACAAAAATATTATTGAACTGTACCTCGAAAAGTCCAAAAAGCTTCCTGCCGGGCATAAGAAAATCGTGCAAGCCCTTGAGCAGTCGATTTCTTCGGTTTTTGAGGTTAAGAGGATTCTTAAAAACGGGTTTGAGCTGTACAATATAATCAATGAAAAGACTTATTACACCACGTCGCTGGTTAAGATGACGGCGTTTCGCGGAATCGGGCCGGGCCTGCTCGTTGTGGCGCGTATTTTTAACTATGAAGACACAAGCTATCTGCTTGAGATTTCCGGGGTTTTGCCGTCGCGGCGCAGGGAAGACGCGCTTAGATACGCGGTTGCGAAAATCATTGAAACCCCTGAATTGGTCTACTTTGACAACCCGGAAAAACAAAAAGAAATCGAAAAAAATGTCAACGCGCTTTACAAAAAATTCGTTGAATATTTTGGCACGGACGAGGTTATTACGACGAATAAATTTGCTGACGATGTTATAAATTTATTTAACGAGTATGCCGAAACCGGCTACAAGGCAAGTTTTAGCGACAAGATTCAGCTTCCTGACGGGTACAGGTTTTTTAATGTGAGCGAATTCAACAATTCTTATGACAATTTTCTTGAAAATTCACTTGGCGGGTTCTCGTCGCACAATGAGGTTTATGACGTGGGCGTAATTTTCGACAAAGAGCTCGGGCTTTATGCGATTCCGTTCTACGGGACGTTTAATAAAATTTTTGACGGCGAAACAGTTGAGAACGCTGATAAATGCGTGGAATATTTCCTCAACAATGACAAGTTTTCAGCGAACCTTCTTGTCAGAATTGCCGAAAAGCACGCGAATTTTATGGAGCTTGTTAATAAGTTTTTGGGCGCTAAATACACGCTTGACGAGCTTTTACAGAAATACAAATCGCGTTATTTGAAGAACAAAGTTTTTTCTTCGACGACTGTTTTGTATAAGTCAGAGGCGTTTTCAAACACGCTGGGGCTGCTTGAGGAGCAGGAGGAGCGGCCTGAGGTTCAGAGTGTTGGCCGAAATGAGCCTTGTCCATGCGGCAGCGGAGCTAAATATAAGAAATGCTGCGGGGCAGGCTAAACTAATCTTCTTTTACTATTTTTATCTTATAGCCAAGGATTTTCAATATTTTTTGCATTTCTGTATATGTAATTGTATCTCGGGCTAATTTACCTCTAAAGCTTTCATAAGAGTATTCCCTGCCCATTTCTTCGGATAATTTCAGCACAAGAGTTTTCAAAGTCATTCTTTTGGTTGCAATTAATGATTTTATGTAATCTCTGTTTTCCATAACTTAATTTTACAAAATTTGACAAATAAGCGAAACTATATTACTATAATGTTTGTATATATTTGAAATCAAATTATAACGAACAAGTTGTTTATATTAAAAGGAGATATCAAATGGAAAAAGGATTTGTAGCAGAAGACACAATCAAAAATATTTATACGGGTTTTACCGACCTTGGAAGCTTCGCCAAAGTCATACTAAATTCTGCACAAAATGACAATGACATCACGGAGAGAGAAGACCTTCTTAAAAGCCTTCATGTCTTTTGTGAGAAATTTGAAAGTGTCAAAGGCGAATTTGATACTTATCTAAGTGAATTGTATTAAAGAAGGCTTTTTAATGCCTGCGGACAAAGCCCGATGATGTTTTCAAGGCTGCCGGAATATGATTTGATATAGCCTTCCGGCATTTCCTGGATTCCGTAAGAACCCGCTTTGTCAAAGGGTTTGAAATCCCTGATGTAATCGTTTATTTGTTCATCTGTTAAATCCTCAAACTCCACAAAGCTTGTGGTAGAGTTTTTTCTAACCTCGCCGGTCGCCGAATTTATAACCGCAATCGCAGTTACTACCGAATGCTTTCTGCCCGAAAGCGCTCTGAGCATTCTGAAAGCTTCGGCTTGGTCCTTTGGCTTGCCTAAAATTTTGTTGTCTAAAACCACAACCGTGTCTGCGCCGATTATGAGTGCAGGTTCGTCAATCCCCCCTGCCTGCGGCATCCCCCCTTGCAAGGGGGGCAATACAGCGGCGGCTTTCTGGTACGCTAAATTTTCTATAAAATCCAACAAGGCAGTTGGCGGATTTGCGTTGCCTGTGCTGCATTCCGAAAAAAAAGAAAAATCCGCCAGCGTACTTTTTTCCTCGTACGGTGACGGAATAACTTCCAAATCCAGATTCATTTTTTTCAGAATATCGGCCCTTCTGGGAGATTGAGAGGCCAGGATAATTTTTCCCACGTTTCGCTCCTTTTTGCCTATTATACCAAAAATAAGAGCATTTAAACTTGATTTTAAATCACCGTGAGGATGATTTATATCTTGCCGTACGCGCGTTAATCGCGTAGCAGGCTATGTTCAGCCGCTGTTTCAGCGTCATCATGTTGCGGTACATGCCGGCGTAATCATTCATTGCGCCCATCATTTTTTCAGCGTCAACCATTGATTCCATATTGTCGTGGTTGTCAACCTTTTCTTCTGCGTACTTCTTGACCAGCAACTGGTCGATGTAGTCCTCAGCGCCTATTGCCATTGAGAGTCCTCCCGTTTGTGTGTGATTCCTATTGAAAGTATGAATGAGTCAAAGCAAAGTGCTTGCACTTTGTTTTGCGAGTGAAGTTTTCAAAAAACCGAAGGTTTTGTGAAAAATTTATCCTAGATATTCCTGATGTATATATAAAGTATTTCGTTTTTGAAAAATTGCCTTTTTTGAAGAAAATTGTTTACAAAAGTTAACAAAAGTGTTTTTGAAGAAATGTAACAATACTTGCTTTAACCTAAAGATTTTTTGCCGGTATGCCGATAACTATTCTGTGATAATGTACAAATTTTAACAAATGGAGGTTAAGTTATGTCAGATGAAATGAAAGTTACTGGTGTTCAGCAGGTGAAGGTTCCGGATGGCGAACCGGTAGTGTCGTCGGAAGAAATTAAGAAAGCGCCGGTCCCGAATTCTGTGTACGGAGATGGTATTAAGCAAGACGAACCCAAAAAAAATGATTACAACGTGTTCGGTAAAGATGTAGCGAACTTTGCGCATTTTGGCAAAGGAAATGATGCAAACGACGCAATGCAGATGACAAACACAATCGCAGGAGGGGTGAAAAGAGAATACCTGCAGCTTCAACATGATTTCCCGAGTATTACGATAGAGTTCGAACCAATGCCTGACCCGGCAAAATGCGGCAAAAAACGTGAAGGGTTTAATAATTACAAGGTGCAGCTTGCAGAGTGGAAGGCTACGTGCGAACAGCAGCTTAGTCTGACGCGTAATGAGGCAGCGGCAAACCTCGTAAGAGGCGCGGCAGGTGCGGTTATGACAAATAATAACATGAATACCGGTGCGATTATTGCAAATGATAACAGAAATGCAGCAGTGCTCGACAGGCAGATTGAAGACAAAGCGGAAGAAGTAGAGCAAACCGTAACATCAGAGGGCAAAAAGACCCGTTCTGCCGTTTATTCGGAAGGTTCAAGAACACGCGGGCAAGTTAAAGATGATGGTACATATACAAGAGCAGTTGTCAG
>JAIRZW010000201.1 GCA_031267015.1 Heliobacteriaceae bacterium
GCCCGACAGCCGCGCAGATTCCGACGCCCCACGCAAAGTTATTCCATTTGATAGCTTGAAATGCCTTAGATTCAGGGTTGCTTCTTAAACGGGCTTCTTTTTTAAGATTGTTGAAATTATTTGCCAATTCTTCTTTTATGCTTTTGACAGAATCCGGCATGGTAATCCGGTCTTCCTGTGTTCTAAGCTCATTCACAACATCGTTAACCGCTCCGTTAACATTGCGTTTTGCAAGATAGCCCTCGCTTTCGCGCGATAAGCTGCCTTTGCGCAGTTCCTGTTCGGCTTTTTTCAACTGGCTGATGTCGGTTTGAACTTCTTTTTTGCTTTCTTCAAACGCGCGGTTAACAAATACATCTTTGTTGACCGGGATAAAATACGCGGTCATACCTGCCAGACAGCCGAGCATGGTCGCCCCTAATCTGCGGCGTGTTTTGGTTCCGCTGCTGGCGGTGCCGGAGTAAGACTGCGCCGGATACTGGGTGTTATAAGGATAATACATTGACGGGTCAACATTTTGCATAAAGATACCTCCGTGGCATGATAACCCGTGAATAAATTTTTTTGCTGTTTTTTTAAGAAATGTAACGTTATATACTTTTTATATACTTAAAAGCGCAATTTTTGACACACTTTATTTTTTATTAAAATAGAGGTATAATAAATATATGGATGAAAAGAAGCTTACATTAGTTCATAACGCAGTCGACGAGGAGGTCAAAGAGCCCCCTAAAGTTTCGCGTGTTACGAACCCGATAATGAAAAAGTTAGCGCATTTTCGTCAGGAAAAAGCCAAATTTTCAGTGAAGGACTTATTTAAGGCGTAGTGTATCAGGTTAAAAAACAGATTTATCAGGATTTTTCAAAAACACAAAAATCCGCTTTGTGTAATTTTTTGCGCGCACTGGTGAAGCAGGGGGTAAATGAGGTTTTGGAAAAATTCCTTTATGATGAAAGGTATTATATTGAGATTGGCAGACCGCGGTTTGAATTTGTGACCCAACTGCTTGATGATGAGCTGTTTTTGAAAGACACAGAACTTTATATTAAGGAATGCCGAAAGTTTTACGACTACAAAAAGCAGCAGGAGCCTGTAATTCAGGCGAATAAAGCGTTTGAGAAGAAGAAGCGGGCGTTTTTGCGCGACTTGAAGATGAAAAACGAAAAGCCGACCAAAAAACAGCTTTATTATTACGACTGTTTGTGTAAAAAATATAATATAGATAAGATAAGCGTGGATAATATGTCGAAGTTTTCGCTAAAAGAAGCAATTGCAAGGATAGTGGATGAGCATTCAGGAAATAGTACAAATATTGATTGACAGCGGGATTGAGCCCAACGAAGCCAACATCGAGGTAAAGATGCTGATTGAGCGTTTTTGCGGGTTTTCGGCGATGGACTTGATTTTGGGTAAAAAGCTTGACTATGAGAAGCTTGGGATTGTAAGAGAAAAAGCGGCGCTTCGTGCACGCACGAAGCGCCCTATCCAGCACATAACAGGGTTTGCGGATTTTATGGGCGAAAAATTCATTGTGAATGAACACGTGCTGATTCCGCGCGACGAAACAGAAATCCTTGTTCGTAAGGCTATAGAGCTGCTCCCTCTCCCTCTGGGAGAGGGTTGGGGTGAGGGTAAAGCTGTCCTCGATATTGGCACGGGCTCGGGCTGTATTGCGTGCATGCTTGCAAAGCTGACGGGTGCGCAGGTTATCGGGGTTGATATTTCCACTGAGGCTCTGAACACGGCGCTTGACAACGCTTCGCGCCTGAACCTATTTAACAAAGCGATTTTCAGAAAATCCGACGTTTTTTCAAATGTGCGTGAAAAATTTGACGTTATAGTTTCCAATCCGCCTTATATCCCGCCGGGAACGCCTTTGCAGCAGGAGGTTAAGTTCGACCCGAAAATAGCTTTGTTTACAAAAGACGAAAAAGGCTTGGAATTTTATGAAAAGATTTGCGCCGGCGCGCCGGAGTTTCTGAAAGAGGGCGGGTACCTGCTGTTTGAGCTCGGAGCGGGTCAGTCGCAGGTTGTAAAATTAATCATGGAGTCGTGCGGGTTTGGTTCAATAGAAATAATCCAAGATTTGGCAGGAATTGACCGGGTTATTGCGGGCAGGCTTGAGGTGTGATATAATAAAGAAACAAAGAAAGGAGAGCCTCATGAAAAAATTATTAATAATCCTATTATTGTTTTTCGCGGGCTGTGTGCAGGTTTGGGCTGATGATGCCAAGGATGTGCACGACTTTTTCTATAATTACATAAACGCCGCAAACAGTTACAGCCAATCAATTTACAGCATGTATTCCCCTGGCGCCAAAATTATACGGCAGGTTGTCAAACCCGACGGCTCAACGGCCAATGTAACAACTAATGTTGACACGTATATAAAACAGATGAAGCTCAGCTCGATTGCGGCAAAGGCAAGAGGTTACAAAAACACTTACAGCAATGTTCAGATATCAAAATTCGGAGACAATTATAAGATTACCGCGCTAAGGCAGCCGTCAGGCGAGAATTATAAACTGAAAACATACATGATTGTGAAAAAACAGCCGAATAATAAATGGCTTATTATAGAGGAATTAATGCAGACAAAGGAGCAAATATTTTTGAGATATGCTAACTAAAGGTTGAGAAAGCCGGAGAGGTAGGATGAAGAAGTTCAGATTTTTGACGGCCGGAGAGAGCCATGGAAAAGGTTTAACCGCGATAATAGAAGGGATTCCCGCTGGGTTTGAAGTCGATATTGATTTTATCAATTCTGAATTAAGCCGCCGGCAGCAGGGTTACGGCCGCGGCGACAGGATGAAGATTGAAACCGATACGGTCGAAATCCTTTCAGGCGTTCGCTTTGGCAAAACTTTGGGTTCGCCTGTGACGCTTTTTATAAAGAATAAAGATTACGAAAATTGGAACCTTGAATCGGGGGAGCGTGCTTTTACAGCGTATCGCCCGGGCCATGCGGATTATGCTGGAAGCGTGAAGTACGGCCACGAGGATTTGCGCAATGTCCTTGAGCGTTCAAGCGCGCGTAAAACCGCAATAGAAGTGGCTGTCGGCGCAATCGCAAAGCTTATATTGAAACAATTCGGCATTGAAGGCCGGTCTAATATCATTCAAATCGGTGAATCCCCCCTTTATAAGGGGGGTCAGGGGGGATTAAATGAAATCGACGCGGCAAAAGCAGCCGGGGACACGATTGGCGGTAAGTTTGAAGTGATTTACGACGGGCTTCCGGTGGGTCTGGGGTCTTATGTACATTGGGACAGAGCGATTGACGGGAAATTAGCGCAGGCAATGATGAGCATTCCGGCGATTAAGGCGGTTGAAATTGGCACAAACCCGCTTGGGATGAAGGGAAGCGAGTACCATGACGAGATATTTTTATCAGAAAATCAACTATCAACCGGCATTGTTCACAAAACCAACAACGCAGGCGGCGTAGAAGGCGGCATGACAAACGGTGAACCGCTTGTGGTTCGCGCTGTGATGAAGCCGATTCCGACCATGAAAAAGCCTCTAAAGACTGTCGACAGTGCCGTAATGCAGGCGGCAGAAGCGCATTTTGAACGCTCGGATACCTGTGCGGTTGAAGCCGCGGCAGTAGTCGGCGAAGCTCGCGTTGCATGTGTTCTGGTTGATGAGTTTCTGCTAAAATACGGCGGCGACAGCCTGAAAGAAATTGAAAAGTTTGTGAATGGTGAATTGTGAGTCGTGAATCGTGCAATATAGTATTAACCGGCATGATGGGCTCGGGTAAGACGACCGTTGGAAACGCATTGGCAAAGCAGCTTGGCAGGACATTCATTGACACGGACGCTGAGATTGAAAAAGATACCGGCATGACGATTTCGCAGATTTTCCAAACCCGCGGCGAACCGTATTTCCGCAAGCTTGAGAGCGAAAAAATCGCCTCGCTTCCTTCCGGCGGTTTGGTAATATCCCTTGGCGGCGGCGCGTTCGAAAACCCCGAAACCCGCGAAATCCTGCTGACAAATTCGACCGTAATCTATTTAAAAGCTTCGCCGGAAACGCTTGCACAGCGCCTCAACAACAGCACAGACCGGCCGCTTGCAGACAAACTTCCCGAACTGCTTCAACACAGAGAACCAAATTACGCAAAAGCCCGCATAACCATTGACACCACGGACAAATCGCCGGATAATATCGTTAAGGAGATTACATGCAAATTGATGTTGAAATAAATTCCAAAGAAACGAAATATCCGCTCATCATTGAGCACGGCAGCCTTTCGGGTTTGAAAGAGCAAATCCTTTCTCACACCCGCGGCAGCAAGGTGCTCGCGGTAATTTCCGAAAAGGTTAATAAGCTTTACGGCGCGGCTCTCGGGTTTTCAAAAGAAGAAAAATTTATCCTGAAAGACGGCGAAAAGGAAAAGAATTTCAAGAATTACCAAAAAATCCTGAACGCGTCTTTGGAGCGCGGGCTCACGCGCAAAGACGCCATAATCGCAATCGGCGGCGGAGTTGCGGGTGATTTGGCAGGCTTTGCAGCTGCGACATACATGCGCGGAATCGACCTAATCCAGGTTCCGACAACGCTTTTGGCCTGCGTCGACAGCTCCGTGGGCGGCAAAACCGCGATTAACACAGGTTTTGGCAAAAACCTCGTCGGCTCGTTTTACCAGCCAAAAGCTGTTCTGATTAATGTAAATTTTCTTAAAACCCTTGATGACAGACAGTTTAAGACAGGTTTTGGCGAGATTGTGAAGTATGCGCTTATTGAAAAAAGCTGTCCGGCTTGTACAGAATACAATTTGGTTAATTTCCTTTCCGAAAAAATCGACAAGATTCGGACCTATGATCCGAAAACTCTGGCCAGATTAATCGAAATCTGTGTCGGCATTAAGGCCGCGGTTGTTCAGGCGGACGAAAAAGAAGGGAATCTGCGGCGGATATTGAATTTTGGCCACACATACGGCCACGCGGTCGAAAAAGAGAGCAATTACAAATATACCCATGGCGAAGCGGTTGTAGCAGGTATCTTATATGCTTTTGAGCTTGCTTTGAAAAAGGGTTTGATTGATAAAAATTACAAGTTTTTTGCGCAGGATTTGATTAAGAAATTCAATTTCCGAGAGATTCCGCAGTTTAAGCTGTCAAGAATGCTTGCGCACATGAAAATGGACAAAAAAGCGTCGTCAGATAAGTTAACGTTCATTCTTCCGACTGACTATTCAACAGTTGAGGCAGTGGAAATCGGACATAATGAATTAATGTAACGAGATGTAACAACTTCCTGATATCCTTAAAGATTTTTGAGCAGCATGCCGTAAACCCATGCATAAGAAAACTTATGGAAAGGGTATAACATGGGTTTATCAGCAAGCCAGGCGCGGTTGCTAAGTATTACGGCAAGAATTACGGATAATGAATTGCGTTCACAATTTATTACGAATGCAAAAATGCGGCTTGCCGGCCAGTCAAGCGACGCAAGCGCTGAGTACATGTCTGCGC
>JAIRZW010000147.1 GCA_031267015.1 Heliobacteriaceae bacterium
ATCAGAAGCGGAAGAAATTCAGGAGATTCCAGAGTCTCCCGCGCCTGAACCTGAAAAACGGCCTGCAATGCACTCAGACCAAGTAAACATGGCAGTTGACCTTTTTGACGGTAAACTGATTTAAAAAACTTTACAAACAGGCAAAAAAAATATTTTTGGAGTTTATATATTATTATGTTGAACGTTACATTACCTGTGGTAATCGGAAAACCGAATAAAGACGGGCTAAGAGAAGTCACAATCCGCGACGGCAAAGGCAATAACAAGGTTATTGAGGCCGACAAAGAAAAGCTGGATAATTTCCTCAAAGAGAAAGACCGGCTTGCTATTGACTGCAACAATAAGACTTTAACCGGTGAAATTGTTGGTATTGCCGCAGGTATCGGGGCTGCGGCTTTGACATATAAAAAACACACTTTTGTCAAATGGTTTGGCGCGGTTGTGGGCGGCGCTGTTGCCGGTATTTTGGCTGCGTATGCATTGTGCGCCAAACAGCTAAAAGCAGATTACCAAAAAGCAGCCGGGAAACTGGAACCGGAGGTGCAAAAATGATTATAACGCTTCCGATAACAATAGGAAAAATTAATGATAACGGCCTTCGCGATGTAACTGTCTATGACGCTTCGCAAAACGAATGGAAGTTTGAAACAACACAGGAAAAAATTGACGAATTTGTTTCAAATAAAAAAGAATTCAGTAAGGAAATGAATAAATCGAACCTTACCAATGCTGCCATAGGCGCCGCCGCAGGTACGGCAATAATCGGCATTACAGCGGCCGTATGCAAAGCAAAAGTCATTTTTGCGCCGATGCTGGCGGGTATTTTGGGCGGTTTTGCGGCAGGTTTCAGCGCACGTAATACATTCTGCGACAAACAGGACAGAGCAAAATACAATAAACTGGTCGCTAATCTGGAATTAAATTCTCCAAGCGAGTGAATTACAAGTCTTTTGGACTTGATTTTTATTTTGTTTTGGTATATTATGACAAAGTACACAAAGCCTTGAAGGTGGTGAAAATATAAATGGCAGAAGTTAAAGTAGGCGAAAACGAAAGCATTGAAAGCGCATTGCGCCGTTTCAAGAAAAAAATACAAAAAGCCGGTATTCTTTCAGAAGTTAAAAAACGCGAAAGATACGAAAAACCGAGCGTAAAACGCAAACGTAAATCCGAAGCAGCCCGCAAGAGAAAAGTCTAGCGGATTTTGTCTAAAAATAAAAAAAGAGGTCGAAAGGCCTCTTTTTTAGCAGATAACGCATTAATTACTTGTTTCAATAAAATTAGTATTCGGAATATATTCACTTTGGCTTTTAAAGTCCATGTTAATTATGCCGGCGCGTTTTTTGCGGTAAAGCATATCAACGAACGCTTCCAGCCGGGTTATAAATCCTGCTTCGCCGGTCTGTTCGTCGACTGTAAGGTTCAAAAGCGGCTTGTTAAAGCGTCTTGCGCGGCGTGTAATCCGTTCAATCATAAGCGAATCCGGCCCGCAGCCAAACGCTGTCAGCGTAATTACCCCGTCAATTTTGGCGTCTTTCAGGTAATGCCCTGCCGCACCGGTCATTTCATATTCGTTTGCCCAGTAAAGCTCCTGACCGAGCGACTTTATGCCGTCTTCCATCTGCTCTCTTGAAAGCTGCAATGACGTATACGTCCGAACATCCATTTTTTCAAGCTTTTCAATTATTTTCATTGAAGCCCGTTCGTCATAAATATTGTAGCCGTGCGAAATAAGCGCAACGGAAATTGGGTATTCACGCGTCTGGTTTTCAATGAAAACCTTGCCCTGAATTGAGTCGTTCATTGCCTTTTCGTAACTCATGCCGGATTTTGACATGATGTGGAAGTTATTAAACGTTCTCCAGCCTGCTTTTGAGGCTTTTTTAATCCGTTTGTCATCTTTTATCCCGAAATACGCGGCGATTTCGCCTAAATACTCATAAACTCCCTGATTTTTTTCGGATTTATCAAGTGTTGCTTCAATAATTGTAAAATCTTTTTTCACGACGTTTCTGACCAAATCAGGTAGCCCGCGGATTTTTGAACAGTTGTAGATTTTGTGCGCAATCGACTGAATCGACGGCACAAGAATCTTGTCCACGCCTTTGTCAAGCAGGTTCAGAACGTGTCCGATGTAAACCTTCACAGGCAGACAGGTTTCAGTCACAACAAGCGCAGAGCCGCTTGACATCGTGTGTTTTGTGGTTACGTCCGAAAGCACAATTTTTATGCCCAAGTCAGTAAAAAAACCGAAATAGAACGGATAGTCGTGGTAGAACGACAGTGCGCGCGGAATCCCTATTAACATTTCATTATTTTTATTCATATTCGGATTGTACAACAAATTTGTAATTTTTGCACTATAATAATATTACTATGCCACATTTCTTTATAAATTCAGAAAATGTAAGCGATGATAGAATTTCGGTGTGCGATAAGGAGAATTACAGCCATATCGCAAAGTCTTTGCGCGCGCGCGCTGGTGAAAAGCTGGTCCTGATTGACGAGAACCAAATTCAGTATGAAACATTGATTGAAAAAATTACGTGCGACTGCATAGAGGCGCGGATTGAAAAGAGCTATAAGTCCGTGCGTAAATTGGATTTTGAACTCTATCTGGCGCAAAGTCCTTTGCGCAATAATGATATTGTAATGGAAAAAGCAGCGGAGCTTGGCGTTGCGGGTGTTTATCCGCTCATGACCGACAACTGCGCCGTAAGTTTTGACACTGTGAAGCGCAAAATTCCGCGCTGGCAAAAGATTATGTACGAAGCCTCAAAGCAGTGCGAGCGCGCAGACATTCCGGTGTGCTTTGAACCGGTTACGCTTGAAACCTTACCCTCATTGTCAAAAGGGGGCAGGGGAGATTTTACAACAATTGCATTTTGTGAACGCCATACTGAGTTGACTTTGCGCAATGTGCCGCTTGGCAAAAGCGTTTTGATAATCGTCGGGCCTGAAGGCGGATTCTCGAAGCGTGAATTTGAATTCTTTGACAAAAATAATATCCCGATGATTACGCTCGGAAATCTGATTTTGAAGGCAGAAACAGCAGTGATTGCAGGGTTAGGAAATGTGATTTATGAACATACCAGATGAGATTAAAAAATTCAATAATGAAATCTACCTTGTGGGCGGCGCGGTGCGCGACTTTTACATGGGTAAACAAAGTACTGACTTTGATTTAATCGTGACAGACGAGGACGCGCGCGACTTTGCGCAGAAAATTGAAGGAACTTTCGTACCCTTAGACGAGCAAAACAAAATATACAGAGTGGTAACTCAACTATCAACTATTGACGTTACCAACCCTGTCGGCGGCTCGCTTGAACGCGATTTAATGCGCCGCGACCTGACAATGAACGCGATTGCCATGAACATCAAAACTGGTGAAATTATTGACCTTTGCGGCGGGGTTGCGGACATTCGGAACAAATGTATTAATATGATTAGTGAACAGAATTTCGTTGATGACCCGCTTCGTCTGCTCAGAGTGTACCGGTTTCAGGCGACTTTGGGGTTTGCAATCTCCGCGGATACTGTTGCGGCAGTGTGCAAGCATGCAAACCTTATCCATGAGCCGGCTGTTGAGCGGGTTAATTACGAACTTCTGCGGCTTTTTGGCAGGGAGTTCGCGCATACTGCACTTGTGAATATGGATACAACATGGCTTTTGGAAGAAATTTTTCAGTTTGTGAAAGAGTTAAAACAGATTCCGCCGAACACACATCATCATTTGGATTTGTTTAACCATTCGATTGAAGTTGTGCGGCAGATTCAGCAGATTTATGAAAATTCTGCGTCGGAGGTACGTGAACATCTTGAGCGGGTTGACTTTGGAGGACTGCCACGGCTTGCGCACCTGAAACTGGCGGGATTTTTGCATGATATGGGCAAGTTCTCCACCTGGACAATCGAGGAAGACCGCCACCGCTTTATTAAGCACGATGATGTTGGCGCAAAACTCGCTGCAAGCCTGCTTAAGAAAATGAAGTTCTCGTCAAAGCAGACTGAATACATTTCGCTTATGGTGAAAAATCACCTTTATCCGGCTCAATTAGTTTCAGAGCCTGATTTAAGCGATAAGACCATGATGCGGTTTGTGCGCAAACTTGACGAAAACGCGATTGACAATATAATCCTGTCGCAGGCAGACCGGCTTTCGGCATGCGGGGAGGCGGTTACAGATGCAATGGTGGAACAGAACATCAATAAGCTTAATGATTTGATGAAGTTTTATCTTGACAGCCGCGAAACCCTTGAGCCGCTTCCAAAGCTGCTTTCAGGCCATGAAGTTATGGAAATCCTAAATATAAAGCCTTCGCGCGCGCTGGGCGAAATTATGAAAGCC
>JAIRZW010000149.1 GCA_031267015.1 Heliobacteriaceae bacterium
TAAAGTTTTGAGAAGCCTTATGCTCACGGGATGGCGAATCATTGTCAAAAACCTAAAAAGGTGCATGCTTACAGGGTCTACAAGCGCCAAGGCCTCACGCAAAATAAAGTCGTTGAATGTCAGCAGGCTTTTGGTAAAGCCGCCCAAAAAGTCGGTCAGCGACAGGTTTTTGAGCTTCATAATCTTCAATGAAAGCGTTGTATAAAAATAGTAGCCGCGAGTGTGTTTATAAAGCTCGTCGGAAAGCGGCCCGATAAGCTTTATATCATTGGCGCGCAGGTATTTTTCAAAAATCTTTTTCTCAAGCGCCTGCACAGAAACCTGTTCGTAATCCGCTGCTTCAAAATCATCAAGCGCAAAAACCCTTGAAATAAGGATTATTTTGACATTCGGGAACGACGTCAGGTGGAAAATAAAATCAAGAATTTCCTGTTTATTTTCGCGCAGGGTTTCTTCAAACGAGTCAAAAAGCACGATTACGGGCTTTTCGATTGATTCAAAATATGAGTTAATTTTTTGCACAAAATTTTCTGATTTAATTTTCGGCGTACTGATTATATTCAGGGCGGTCAGCTTTTTAAAATCGTCGAAGAAGCTCAGCAGAACGTCGTCGAGCACGGTTGTTTCAAAGCAGTTGTATTTAATCATAATCGCGTCAGTTGAGGCTAAAGAGTGGTTTACGACCGTATTTTTGCCGGTTCCCATGAAGCCGTTAACCAGCATCAGCGGGGTTTTAGACTGCAAAAACTCCGTAATCCGTTCAATTTGCCTCGCGTTATTCTCAATTAAAAAATCCATAATAATATAATTATAGCAGAAAAACACTTGACATATTGTGCATTTTATTGCACAATATAAATATGAAAGAGATTTTATTTTACAAAACTATTGATGGGAAAATCCCATGCTATGATTGGCTTGAAAGCCTTGATACTAAAGTTAGGCAGCGGATAAGGGCAAGAATAATAAGACTTCAGGATGACAATTATGGTGACTGTAAAAAGATTAATAGAGATATAACTGAATTGCGGTGTAAATTTGGCGCCGGATACAGAATGAAAGACAAAATACGATTATTATCTTAATAAATGGCGGTGATAAATCTACCCAGTCAAAAGATATTGAAAAAGCAAAACAGTACATAAAAGATATAAACGAAAGGTATTAGATTATGAATAATGACAAATTAAAAAAAGATTTTCCAAATGCTATTGAACTTATAAAACAAGATTTAAGCAGTCCTGAAGAACAGAAAGAATTTTTGAATGCTTGTCTGCAAGAATATGTTGAAGACGGCAATTTTGAAAACTTTTATTCGGCTTTAAAGTTTATTATAGAAACACGCGGCAGCATAAGCAGCTTTGCAAAAGATACTGATATTTCAAGACGTGCACTCTATACCATGTTTAACGGTGAGGCTGTACCGAGATTAGATAATATTATAAAAGTTTTGACCCAACTTGGTTTTTCACTTAAGGTGGCCTGAAAAATTATAATCGCGTCAGTTGCGGTCAAAGAATCCATGATAAAATAACATAGAGTTTTTGCTACCTTTTCTTTTTGTTGCTACACAAAGAGCGGATTGCCGGCAGAGGGTTTCAGATATATTTGGCAAGTACAGCAATAGCCTTATATCTGTTATTTGTTCCGGTTTTCCTCATAAGAGCAGTAATATGTCTGCTGATTGTTCTGTTACTTACAGATAATTTATTTGCAATAGTTCGTATTGTGTCGCCTCTTGAAAGCATTAAAGCGGTTAACCATTCTTCTTCTGTAAAGCAGGTGTTAAGAAATTTTGTTTTCTGCATATGTATAAACTCCTTACCAATTATAAGCTGCCTCTATGTAATTGGACAATTTGTCCAAGACTTTTTTCGTCTAATATATCACAATTTATTTTATGAGTAAAGTTATTTGTAAAAATTTTGGCAAGAATCTTCGCAAACTCAGACTGGAAAGAGGGCTGACGCAGGAAGAACTGGGGTTTGAGATTGATATAGACAACTCAACCATTGCTAAGTATGAGAAAAATAAAAGGTGTCCTAATTTGCTTGCGGCCAAAAAGATTGCGGACTTTTTTGAGGTTACCATTGACAAAATGCTCAAAAATTAGTCATTAAAATTCTGTTCAAAAACCGGATTGCTTGAGTGCCGCGCTTGCAATGACATGTAATTTATTTTTATGTTATAATTCATTCCATGGAAACAGCGATTTATCCGGGCAGTTTTGACCCGATTACAAACGGACATCTCGATGTGCTTGAAACCGGCGCTAAAATATTCGGCAAGGTTATCATTGCCGTGGCAAGAAATTCTGAAAAAAACGGCTTCCTTACTGTCGACCAAAGAGTTGAATTAATTAAACAAAGCGTTCAACATTTGCCTAATGTTGAAGTTGACAGCTTTGACGGGCTTACCATAAACTACGCAAGGTCAAAAAACGCGCGGGTGCTGCTTCGCGGATTGCGGGCGGTGTCTGATTTTGAGTATGAAATGCAGCTTTCGCAAACAAACAGCGCATTATGCGATGAGGTTAAGACCGTGTTCCTAATTACAAAGCCCGAATACAACTTTATTTCCTCAAGTTCCATACGCGAAATCCTGCTCAATGGCGGCGATATTTCCATGTTCGTGCCCGAATCCGTCTACAAATATCTTAGCAAACAATATAAAAACATTTGACAATTCGTTTATACCCATGTAAAATACTAATTAAAGGGGATTAGCATGCAGCAAAACGGAGTATACGATTTATTAAAACTACTGGAAATATCTTTGGAAGAAAGCTTTACGCTGATTCCGGGGAAGTTTACCGTAATTAAGCCTAAAGAAATTGAAATGCTGATTTACAGGATTTATGAATCCCTGCCGGTTGAAGTTCAGGAAGCGCGTGTGCTTTTGAAACGCAAAGAGGAGCTTCAGGCCGAAGCTCAGCAGAAAGCTGAGAAAATAATCTACGATGCGCAGATGGAAGTTGAGCGGAAATTAAGCGAGGCAGATTTTATAAAAGCATTAGAGCGTGAAGGAATCCGGATTCGCACGCAGGTTCAGGAAGAATGTGAGGAAATCAAGCGCCGCGCAACCGAAGAAGCTGAAAGCATCCGTGCAGGCGCGCGCGATGAAGCCGCGAAAACAAAAGAAGGCGCAGAGCTTTATGCCGAGCAGGTTCTCACAAGCCTTGAGCGCGATTTGACTCACTTACAGCAGGTTGTCAAAAACGGACAGGTTTACATGGAAAAACTTCGTTCCGATTCTGCCGGCTACGACATGCCGCAGTCCGGCAAGTCACGCGTCAACGATTTTGTAATCAGATAGGAGAATGGCATGGAAACCATTGATATGACCGGATTTCATACAG
>JAIRZW010000164.1 GCA_031267015.1 Heliobacteriaceae bacterium
TCAAAAACAAAATCGCCAGAAGAACTTTTGTCCGCTCGCCGTTGGAAAGCGTGTTAAAAGGCCGGTACAGGATTTCATCATCAAGATTCAAATATGAAAGTTCACGCTCAAGCCGCCACAGCTCGAAATCGTCTGAAAGACTTTCAGCAATGTCAATAGTATTAAGGGTTTTGTCAGGAATCACATACGGAAAATATTCAAAATCAAACTTAGCGCTAATCGTGCCGCTGTACTTAAACTTTCCCATAAGCAGATTAAGCAGGGTTGTTTTGCCGCGGCCGTTTCTGCCCACAAAGCCCAGCCGCCAGTCAGTGTCCAGCCGGAAACTCACATCATCAAAAATATTATCGTAACTTCCGTCATAAGCAAACGTAAGATTTTTTATATCAATCTGTGCCATGCAAAATTCCTTGTTTGTGGTATTATTATATCATGTTTAGTACTGAAACGATATATGAAGTGGTTGTGTTCTCCGTGGGAGATACAAAAGCCGGAACAAAAATGGGCAAGCTTCAGCTTAAAGACCCTGCCGACGGCTCGCTTTTGAACTGCATTCTCTGGGAAGAAACCCTTAACCGTATGGACAGCAAGGTTTTCCGCACAGGCAATCAGGTGCGCATTGTTGCTGGAAGCTTTAATGAGAAATTTAACAACTGCCTTGTGTCCGCGCTTGAACTTGTTAAGGAAGCTAAAGTCGGACTGGACGAACAGCAGCGCGCAAAAGCATACAAAGAAGTAACAGCGTATTTTGACAAAATAAGTGACGAAAAATTGCGGAATTTCCTTAAAGATTATTTTGCGAAGCACGAGGAGCAAATTAAAATCGCGCCGGCTGCAAAAGTTATGCACCACAACTATGTCGGGGGGCTTTTGGTTCACCTGGCAGAATGTCTGAAATTCGCAGAAGCTAATCTGCCGCTTTTTGAATGCAAGGTTAATAAAGACAATGTGCTTGCGGCATGCATTCTCCACGACATCGGCAAAATTTTTGAGTACAAAATCAACACTGAAAGCGGATTGATTGACTACAACGAACAATTTAAAAAAGACTGGCTTACGCACTCACAATACGGGTTTTCTATCTGCATGAACGAGGGGTTTAATCAAATCGCACGGATGATTGCCGCGCACCACGGACGCTCTGACTGGGGCGCAATCATTGACCTTAACGAAAAAGACCTTGAAAACGAGTTATATATAATTCATCTTATTGACAATCTGTCTGCAAAGTTCGGGAAAATAAGCGTTTCGCAAATTGGTGAGTAGTAAATGGTGAGTGGTGAATTGACCAACAAAATTAAAATTATATGAGCGATAGCGAACAAAGAGAACTATTCACAATTCACTACTCACCACTCACGAAAAAGAGGATTAGCATTGACAAAAATAAACGAAAAGCACAATTTAAAAGGCACTCTTGTGTGCGTGGAAGGTATTGACGGAGCCGGGAAATCCACCCAGCTTACGCTTTTGCGCGACTGGCTGAGAGCCGCAGGACAGGATGTGATTTACACCGAATGGAACTCATCCGACTTAATAAGCCAGACCACAAAGCTTGCCAAAAAGAAAAACCTGCTTTCGCCGCGTACGTTTTCGCTCTTGCACGCAGTTGATTTTGCGGACAGATATAAGCAAATAATCGCGCCCGCGCTCAAAGCCGGGTTTATTGTGCTTGCAGACCGCTACGCATACACGGCTTTTGCGCGTGACGCCGCACGCGGCGTTGACAGAAACTGGGTCAGAAAAATATATAATTTTTCGGTTAAGCCGGATTTGGCAATATACCTGGATATTAACCCTAAAATTTCAATGGGCAGAATTTGTTCCAACCGCGCGCCAAAGTTCTACGAAGCAGGCATGGACCTGAAATTAAGCCCGGACCCTTATGAAAGCTACACGATTTTTCAGGGGCGCGTGATTAACGAATACCAAAAAATGGTTTCTGAATACGGCCTAATCCAAATTGACGCAACGGATTCCATACACTCAAAGCAGACCGCAATCCGCGAAAAATTGCACGGGATTTTGGCCGGGAAAGGGGTCGTGCTATGAAATGTTTCAGCAAAAAACATGAGTATGAAGGCTTGCTAATCGTCATTGAAGGCACGGACGGGTCAGGCAAATCCACGCAATTAGAGCTTTTGAAGCGATTTTTGCAGGCGCAGTCTTACGGGGTAATGGTTTCCGAGTGGAAGACCTCACGGCTTATTGCCGGCGTAATCGACGAGGCAAAAGACCGGAACCTCCTTAATGCAACCACTTACAGCCTTTTGTATGCGTCGGATTTTGCGGACAGGCTGGAAAACGTGATTATTCCTGCGCTGAAATCAGGGTTTGTGGTGCTTTTGGACAGGTATTATTACACGGCGCTTGCGCGCGACGTTGTGCGCGGACAGGATATTGGCTGGGTTAAGAACCTTTACGAATACGCACCGGAACCGGATTTGGTGTTCTATCTTGACATGCCGGTGGATATTCTGCTGAAACGGATTATCGGCACGACAGGGCTGGACTTCTACGAAAGCGGCCGTGACATGGGCTTTTCAACGGATTTCTACAAAAGCTTTCAGATATATCAGCAAAAATGTCTTGACGAGTACGACAACATGAAGTCAGAATACGGCTTCATAAGCATAGACGGCACAAAATCCATTACCGAAATCGCTGAAATTATGCAGGCCGAAGTCCAGACAATTCTTGATTCCGGGGTTATTGATTAGCTGTATGTTTTTGTATATTTTTGTCAGTAATTGCATCTTTGACTTTCACACCAAGGTAAATTCCGATCGAAAGTGCAAGTATTAACGATGCGTAAGTTGCAAACCCGAGAGCATTTGCTTTCGCAACTTTCGAAGCTAATTCAGGACTCAAAAGTTTTTTAGCATATCCATTGCCCTTGAAGGTTGCAAGAGCTTCCTCAGCCAATATAGGTAAGGATGCGGCAAATGTCAGTTTTCCTGCGTTTTCTTTTATAAATGTTGTAACCTTATCCGTCTTGCTCTCAGGCTGCTGACTGTCCGGTTTTTTAGTTTTCCAAAGCGCAATTAGCGCAATTGGCAAAGCAAGGCAACTTAATGGACGGAATTTGCTCAATATACTGGCTGCTTTACTTGCGTGTCCGATTTCATGGAAACTGCATAATGACATCTGCCAAGGTAAAAGAACTTTTTTGCTCACACTTTCATAAGCTGGGATGACACTTTGGTTAAAATTATTGAATTGTTTATTGACTATAATTTTTTTTATCTTTTCCGGAAAGTGTTTAACAATTGCTGTGTTATCAACTATATTTGTAAATATCTTGGGAATTTCGTCAAGATTTTCTTTTGTTATTCTAAAGATAGAAACGCCTTTTTTGTCCAAACCTGTATTCTTAAGAGTGTCTTGTACAGCTTGTGTAACTGCTTTAAGTTCTTCTGCGTTTAAACAATTAATATTTAGTAATTTCTTCACTATCTGCGGATTAAGTATCTTAGACGGAAGTTGTTGTATAAGAGCATTTGTCATACTTCCAGCAAAAACTCCGCCAATTATCGCCCCGGCAGACGGTTTCACTTGTTGTGTGCTATCGACTG
>JAIRZW010000012.1 GCA_031267015.1 Heliobacteriaceae bacterium
CTGCGGTTTGAAATCCGGCGAAACCATTATTAAAGTTAACGACACAAAAATTACACAGGCACAGTTTGACAAAGCGTTTGACAAGCAGGCCGGAGGCGGCATTGCAGCAACGCTCGGAATTGATATTAAAAACGACAAAAACAGCTTTATGTATACTTTGATTAAAGAACGCGTTATCAACGAGTTAATCGTTAAGGCGCTTATTGACCAGGAGATTACAAAACGCGGTATTAAAGTTACCAAAGAAGACACAGACGCCGCGATTAAAGATATTGTCAACAAAGTCGGTTCAAAAGAACAGCTTGATATGATCCTTAAACAAAACGGAGTTTCGCCTGCTGATTTCAGAAAAGACCTTGCAGAAGAAGTTAAGATGAAAAAGCTTGCGGGCGAGCTTGGCAGCAGCACAGTGACCGACGCGGATGCTGAAAAATTTTACAAACAGAATATTGATAAGTTCAAATATCCTGACAGAGTGCGCGCTTCACACATCCTTATAGCTACAAACCCCGATGAAATCAAAGAAGTAATCACTTCTGACCCGGCTAACAAGAGCTTAACTCAGGCACAAATTGAATAAAAAATTAAAACGGCAATCAAAGAAAAAGAAGCAAAAGCAAAAGAGCTTTTGGCAGAAGCGAAAAAAGACCCTGCAAGCTTTGCCAAACTTGCAAAAGAAAATTCCGAAGACAAGACTTCTGCTGAAAAAGGCGGCGACTTAGGCTTCTTCAAAAAAGAAGAAATGGTGCCTGAGTTCTCTGCGGTAGCATTTGAGCTGAAGCCGAACACAGTATCCGAAGCGGTTATCAAAACCCAGTACGGCTACCACATAATCTATGTTACAGACCGCGCGGCAGCTGGGGTTGAGCCTTATGAAAAAGTTAAAAATGATATCAAGGCTTACCTTGAAAACCAAAAACAGCTTGAGTTGATTGACAATCTGGTGGAATCATTGAAGAAAAATGCGAAAATTGAATATGTGAATACGTCATACGACCCTGCAAACATACGTCAGGAGATTCAAAAGCAATACCAGCAAAGCGGCGAAACTGCCCAAAAAGAAGAAGCCGAAGCGAAAAAGTAACGACATAGATAAAAAGACCGGGTAACCGGTCTTTTTTCATAAAAAATAAAGCAGTTCGTAAGCCGTGTTCTGTTTCTAGATAATCATCTGTCTGGGACTGTAATTACTTACAGCCTCTAGCGGTTTTTTTGAAGACGGCGGACAACCTTAACCTTCAAAACCTTGCATCCTATCGGGGTTTACCTGGCCAATGCCTCCCGGCATTGCCGGTGAGCTCTTACCTCACCGTTGCACCCTCACCAAACCGGCGAACCGATTGGCAGTATATTTTCTGTGGCACTTTCCACCGGCTCACGCCGTCCGGGGTTTCCCCGGCGATTTGTCCTTGGATGCACGGACTTTCCTCATTGTTTCGCCTCACGGCTACGCAACGCGATTATCCGGCTGCTTTATTTATTTTTTCTGTACTGATGCTCCTATTGTAACATACTCTGAAGCACGTGCATCGTCCGGATGGATTTGCATTCTGCCATCAGCGAATATCATTATACGAAACTGGTCAAAATTATCCCCTTGAGCAGCAGCTGTTGAACATTGAGGGCTATTAGCGCCCGAGTTTGAACTTAATTTTTCGCAGCCGTTTGGTCCTTTATCACCGTTTGCATCAACTAAAATTATTTTTCTGCCTGAAGAATCTAATTGGTGATTTGCGCCTCCGACAGCGGTCCTGGCATCTACCACCGCTGCGTCGCCGGCCGCAATCCATTCAGCTGTGTTGGGAACTGTTCCGGGAGCAGGCCAGCTTGTTCTGCTAAAAAACCATTGCATGCCGTCGTTTGTGGTTACTGAATTAAGCGAAGTCGAGGTTGCATCTACTGCTTTAACATTCAGGTGTTCTGCAAACAGTAAATTGAATTTATTATTCCCGGTATAATTTAACTTACCTGTAGTAATCAGGCCGTTAAGGTCTGTACTCTGAGCACCCCCGGAATTAACCTGGCGCTTATCATCAAATCCCCAGTAACAAGGATTATCTGCTGTAGGTGCAGGGTCTGCAACACAATTATCTGTATTATCAGGGTAAAGTGCAGGGTTGTTAATCAGGTTGCTGACTATGCCTTCTGCTACATAGTATGCTTTCTTAATCATCATCTTATTTTTGTCGGGACGCGTTGACATAATCGCAGGCGTTACTACTGCCATAAGAACTCCCAATACTACTAATGCTATCATTAACTCTGCAAGAGTAAAACCTCTTAATTTTTTCATAATTGCCCCTTTCTCTTAGGAGAATAATAGCATAAATTGGAGCTATATGCAATAGCAATCACTCCCTCTCCTTACATGAGAGGGTTGGGGTGAGGTGGCGGTTTAAGAATTTGTTGCCCCCTCACCCTAGCCCTCCCCCGCAGGGGGAGGGGATATTTGTGTAAATATTTATTTACATACTAGCAAAATAATTTATTTAGAGGAGTTAATATATTGTTCAATCTGCTATACTTGCAGAAACGAGGTATATAATATGGTCGACAACAGGTCAGCAGGATTTTTCGGAATAGGCGGCTCTTTTAATTTTAAAAGCGGCGATATTTCCGGTACTGCCGCAAAAACCCAGGATGACAAAATGGGG
>JAIRZW010000073.1 GCA_031267015.1 Heliobacteriaceae bacterium
AAATAAATCTCATTGGCTTTGCTGGTTACTTTGTCAGGGTACACCGTGAGTTTCGGCCCGACCGCATAGTAATCCTCAAACCACACACGCACGTTTCCGCTCGCATTGAAAACATTCTTGTTCTGCACGAATTCCTGATAATTTGATTTTAAAACAAGCTTTTTTCCGTCGTCCGTTGTGACATTCGAGGTCGTATTTCCTGACGCCGTAAGCAGTTTTGTGCTGTCGTCATAAACAAATTTATCCGCATAAGAATCATTAGTCTTGTCTTTCACCCGCGCATTGCCCGTTAATTCAATATTTTTAAGGTCGCCGTTTTTATCGGTTTTAATTTTAGCGTTGTCAGAAAAGGTTTCCAGCTCTTTGTACAGAATTGTAACCGTGCCGGCTGCGGTCATAATGCCGGTTCTGGTGTCATACTCCTGAACATCGGAGTTAATCACGACAATCGGAACCTTGCCGTCGAAGACTATTGACTGGGTGTCGCCTTCGGCGCGCACGACTTTTGTAATCAGCGAAACCTTAAGGATATTGGCCTTAACCTCGCGCTTTTTGTTTTTCTTAACCTCATAAGCGTAAGGCTTGTCGTAAAACGTGGCAGTGTTGAGCTTTTGGCCGTCAACGCTTACGTCTGCCGAATCGCCCACAACACGCATATCGTCAATTGAAACTTTAACGTCGCCGTCAAATTTGATTTTATTTTCATCTTCAGCATAACTTTGGGTTTTGGACTCAATGACCAAATCCGACGCGCAAACGCCCAATCCTGCTAAAAGTATTAACGACACTAATATCTTTTTCATTTATTCTCCTTAAATATTTTGGAAACTGCATTTCCTTGTATTTTAAATTTATCATATTCCGGACTAATTTCAATTGTTTGGGCAGATGCGAGAAGCTGATTGCCTTTTGAGATTTTAACATTGCCTACGGCCGTAATGGGTTTGTCCGAGCCCGACCACTCAAGCTTGTTTGTGCGCAGGGTAATCCCGTCTTTCATAACAATAAACGTGTCGTCAAACAGGATTATTATTTTTTTCTTTGCATTGTACGCGCCTCTGGAAGACTCAAAACTCATTGCAACTTCGTTGTCTTTGTAGAAGTTCCCGACCACGTTGTTAAGCATTGCAACCTCGTTATTGCTGTCGTAGTTTCCGGTTTCGCCGTAAAGCTCCCAGTATTTTTGGCCTTCTTTTGTTTCTGTGAGGATAAGCCCGTTAACAGAGGCTTCCTGCCTGTCCTGACCATTAGAAAGCTGATTGCGGCTGAAGTTATGTGTAATAACTTCGGCGGAAATAAACGCCCAGAGCATTACTGCGGCCAATCCCGCAAACCCGATTAAGTATGCGCGCCGTTTTTTGCCTAAGTTCTTCCAAGTTTTCCAAGTCATAATAAAATTATATCATGAAAAATTTCATTATTATAATTATGTTGGTGGCGGTTGTTTGTTTAAATAAACAATCACCTCACGCAAAGAGCTTTGCCGTCGTAGCCGTAGTAGTACTTCTCGCCGCCGCTCTGAAACCCATCAGGCATGTATACGTTCACCACGCGGTGAGCATTGATCTCCTCAGAGGACCAGTACATGCCTAAAAGGCCCAACTGGCTTGCGGAAGAGGCCAAGCTGACTAGTTCACCCGGCGTTGGAAGACGCATGCCTAATTCGTCACAGTGCTTTTTAGCGCCCGCCCAATAGTTAATTGAACAACGGCTATCTACTGATGTTGTAAAGTCTTTATCATACTCTGATGTCCCATCACAAGTGTCTATCGGGAGGTATTCCTCATTTTCTACTAATACACATAAATTTCCTATCTTTGTTCCATTACAACTATTGAATATGTTCGCATTCAATGTGTAGACGTCTTTTCCAATTTTGTTTGGCTTTGCTTTGCCATTTATATCATATACAAGACTTAAACATGACGTCGTTTGTGAACCTGGTGCTGTTATGTCACCTATTGAACACTCAGGGTTATAGCTTAATATTGCAGTATAACCATTTATTAATCCTATTCCTAATGCTTTTGTTCCCCAATTTCCTTCGTTTAAGTCACTTGAATTCTTTAAATTCTTCGTTTCTACTATTTCACTGCCGTCACCGTTCGTTACTGTTGCTGCAAAACATCCCGATGGGTCAGTTGGACATACTTGTAGTATTTTTAGATATTTCTTTAGTTCGTTGACAAATGCTTCTGTTGAGGAATAACCGGTTAATGCTTCATTAACGTTCATTTGTCTCGTTGCTTCTTCTAACCGATTGTTAAATACCTCTTTAGCTGTTGAATATGCTTTCTCCCTCCAATCCTGTACAAGCCCCGGCATAACCAGCGCCGCTACTACTCCGATAATGCCGAGGGTAATTAACACTTCCGCCAGCGTAAACGCTTTTTTCATCATACTTTTCTCCTATCTGTTACGATATGTAACCACTCATGATTAGACTACAAATTCCGGAGTTTGTCAAGTACATATTTACTTCTTGTCTAATATGGCTTTGAACGTGGACAATTGTGTAAAATTGCATATTATTACCTTAAATAGATTTAACCAGAGGAGCTAAACGGCGCGGCGGCTCATAAAAATGTAAAGTTTCTCTTCGATACAAATACCGGAATTCCTAAAAATTTAAATGTGGTTTTTCCGGCTTTGGAAACTATGGTAATCAGCGGTAAATAGCAAACATACAGCCTCCATTTACTCCATTGATTACCATAGCTGCGTTTTATTTTCAAAAAATCAAAACTTAATGTTGTAACTTTATCTTTGTATTTTTTTACAAATTTCAAAGTTTTATCCCGCCATGGTTCATTAGTCAGGAATTCCAGCATATTATTTTTGATCCGCCTGTCTGCTTCCTGTTGAAGCTCTTTTTTTTCCACGGATATATTATTGCCATGCCAGCGGTATTTAAGCAAGACTTCCGGCAAATTACATATTTTTGTGTCCCTGATTATCCGTGACCAGAATTCATAATCTTCTGCTGCTTCATAACCATGCGCATAACGCAGATTATACTTATTAAAAACAGAGCTGCGAAACATTGCTGTCGGATGTGACATACAGCAGGAACACACTAAATCAAAGTAAGAAACTTGCTCAGGGTAATTTGAAATCCAATTTTTCAAGCCAAATGTCTGCATTTGAGCTCCAAGTACTCCGACATCAGGATTTGTATCCATAAATTCAAGCTGCCTGGCAAAACGCTCGGGCAGAGAAATGTCATCCGCGTCCATCCTTGCTATATATTCGCCGCGGGCAGAATCCAACGCCTTATTCAGGGCTGAAATCATACCGATATTTTTTAAGCTGTCAACGAAGACAATACGCTCATCCTTGAAAGATTTAATTACCCCGGCAGTATTATCAGTAGAACCGTCATTTATAATAATAAATTCAAAATCGGAAAAAGTTTGATTCAGAATGCTTTCAATCGCTTCTGAAATATACTGCTCTGCATTATATGCCGACATTATAACAGATATTTTAGGTGGTTTTTCCATGCATGCCTCCATTGCGAAATGTAACTACTTTTCTTTATACTGCAAAATATTAAAAGATGCAACAGGCTTGATGAATTTTATTTTTATGCTACAATCAAAAAGTAGACTTTAAGAAGGGGAAAAAATATGGCATACTGGTATGATGCGGGAGAAGTTATTACAGCAATGGTT
>JAIRZW010000082.1 GCA_031267015.1 Heliobacteriaceae bacterium
GGGTTGAAAGAGGTCTTAGAAGATACGATTCCTGAATATAGCAATGAGATATTTGCACTTGCGGCATTTTTAGTGACTAATGATGAGTTGTTTACCAACTGCCAAAAGTGGCTTGAAAACTCGGAAATATCAAAATGCGTCAATTGCAGACTATCGTCTGAGGATATTGAGAGAATATTGTTCGGGTTGTCATCTGATGACGTGGATAGGTTTTACGAAGCGTGGTCTGAAAAGCATCTTGATAGTTTGTATTATGCAATTGATGCAACATCAGAATCGTCATATTCAAAATTGGTTGATGACGGCGGCAGCAGAGAGAGCTTGCCGCAAGTAAATATATGTATGTTAATGGGCAAAACTTCAAAATTACCTATTTGTGTAACAACATATCCGTATTCGCTTAAAGATAAAAAAGACCTTGAGGCAACTCTGTCGCAACTTGATAAGATTGCTGATAGGAGTGCGATTTGTGCGGTTATGGATACGAATTTTTGTGATAGTAACAATATCAACGCTCTGCTTTCGGAGCATAAAAAATTTGTGATTGCACTTCCGGCTTACACACCATTTGCAAAAGATAGGATTGCTGAATTAAAACGTGTAGGTGAAGATACGCTCATCGAGCTTGTCATCGGCTCTGATTCGTTAAGATATGCTAAAAAGAAAACTACATACGGTAGTGTTGGTCGCAAGCTTGTGAATGCCGGCATTTTTTATAACCCTGTGAAAGCAGCGCTTGTGAAATCGTTACCTGACAAATCATCACTTGCAAAATTACCGCCTTTAAAGATTTTAGAAAACGAATATGCCGGCTGGCTTGTGGCTATTTCAGGTCATATTGAGAGTACAAGAGAAATGATTTCACTTTACCGAAGAAAAGACATTTTTGCAAAAGCATTTCGCGAACTCGAAAAACATCCTGAATTAGAACATAATCGTATAGGCAATAGCAGTGTAAAGATGACCCCCGACGAAATTGAGAAAACAATCTTTAAGATGCCGACAGGGAAGAAGAAATCAGTCGCATTCAGAACAAAAAAACTAATCAACAAAGGCGCGTTTCTCTCAAACGAACTCCTCACAGCTTTAGAAAAATCCCTGAATGTAGAGCTTATAAGCAGATAGTTATCTTGAATTTTTAATGAGTGAGGGACCAACTAAGCAAGCAGAACATTTCCTCTATACAATTCGGAATACAAAATATCAGGAGCGGCTATGGTTGTGTAACAACACCCGACTTTATTAGGAACGCATAAAAGCAGAATTTGGCATGTGGGAAATACACAAGAAGAAATCTTGCGTTCTAAATTGAAGCAAGCATTTTTAGGTGAATTCCGGGTCTGGTAAATAGTTAGTGGTCTCACACATAGTATTGGGCAAGGTGACTCGGTCTCATCGGGGTATGTATAAAAGCAAAAAATTGATAAATTTAATGGGTCAAAAGACAGGTACGTAAGCATCTCCAAGCAATTTGGAGTCTTGCTCCGCATTTTGATAAGGTAATATTTTAAACAGATTTACAAGGCAATTGTTGTCTAAAAAATGAAACTCGAATTTTTCAAACCGCTATAAATATATTCCCGATTACACTCGCATAAAATATTATCTTCATATTTACCGTTCAAAAACCAACGCACAATCGAGACCATCTTTGATTAATCATATTAAAATTAGAAAGACAGGCTATCTGTCTGCATTTCAGGGGATATAAGGCGATATTGGCTTCAACCCGGCAAAGGAATCCCAGATGAATGTTCTATAGCTATTATCTTCCGTTTTTGGCAGATTAACCCGTAACATTTGCGCGCCTCCCGCCACTTGATTGTATTCGGCCCAATTTAGTCCTTCAAGGGTTGAGTTCCTGCTGTAGCCGGCCAATAAACACATCCCTTTCGCGTTTTTTCCGGCAAATAAAACCGAAGCCGTTATATTGTTGTCCTTTTCTTCAAACATAGTATCGCCTATAATAAAGCCCGGCTCGGGTTCGTCCGAAAAGCCCATCGCGAAAACCTTGTGTATTAAGACAGTACCGCCCTGATAATTTGAGTTGTCTAAATGAATGGAGTATTTGAAACAACTGAAACTTGCATACAGCTCCGATTGGTTTACGGATTGTAGCGGGACACCAATTGCGACGGGTGTTCCGTCAAAACCGGAATTACTTATGTATATATCGTATGTCTTTGAATAACGGTCAATCACAAACTTAACATAATACTTTTTGCCCGAAATGAAAGTTACGGGGTTGTCTAAATATGTCAAGCTACCGGATGCGCCGGTGCGAAACTCACCGTTTATTATGCTTAGACCGGCAATATTATTTTCCAAGTCTCCGGAACTTAGTGTAATTTGCTCGTTTGTATAGCTTACTGTTTGCGGTATTGAGGAAAAAACCATTTCAAAGCTTAAAAAACGTCCGGCATCAGATTTGATTTCTCCTGCGAAATTCGCGTTTCTACCGGGATATTTGTTATTTCTATAAAGACGCAGCGCTTTATTTCCCTGCTCATTTATTACCTGAACCGACCCGGT
>JAIRZW010000140.1 GCA_031267015.1 Heliobacteriaceae bacterium
GATTAGGCGGCAAGGACGCCGGAACAAAAGACTTATATGCCATTTCTCCTGATAAATTTGTTTTAAATATTCCTGCTCTTTTACCCATTGATGTTCCTAAGTTGAAATAACATTTTTATTATAGTCTTTTTATTTCAATTTGTCAACTAAAATTGAAATAAGGACATGTGATTTGTTGCATTATTTCAAGTTAATAATTAAGTTTAAGAGAATTATTAATCCCTTTTTTAACAATAAAATTGACCCAATCCTGCGGCAGTTTTGATAAAATTTCGGCGAATTTTGCATCAAGTCCGATTGTGTAAGAGGCTTTCGGATTTTCGAGCGCGTCTATTTTTTTGATAAGCTTAACAACTTTTTGCACATCAAGCCCGTTTTTCGCGTTTTTGCGCGCGTTTTCGACCAAGAACTCCATGCCGTTGCGCAGCTTGTTTTTGTTAAGCTCAATTGATTTTTCCCACAGCGGGGTTACTATTACGCCGGGCTTCACGGAAACAATTTTTAAGCCCCCATTGCAAGGGGGGATTTCAAGCAGCATTGAATTAAACAGAATATCAAGCGCACGCTTGGAAGCGCAGTATGGCGCAACATACGGAAACACGCCAAAACTTGACATGGAGCTTATGTTGATAATCTTTGAATCTGGATTGCCGCGCGACCGCCAGCTCGACCGCTGGTGCTCGCTCGCAATGACATGTTTCATCAGTGGTATGAGTCTTTGGCTGAAGTCCAGATGCGAAAAAGTGTTAACCTCAAACTGCCGGCGCACGTCGTCCGGGTCAATTACGGTCATTTCGCCTGCTATAACACAGCCCGCGGCGTTTATAAGCGTATCAATCCTGTCGGTTTTGGATTTTATATAAGCCGTCGCCTGCCTGATAGAAGACTTCTTTTCAAAGTCTATGTAAAACGGGATTACGTTTGAGGAAATTTTTCTTAAATCTCTTTCGTAATTTTCGTTTCGGTAGCCCGCGAACACGAGCGCGTCATCTGCAAATGCTTTAACAAGAGCATTTCCGATTCCTGACGTTGCGCCGGTGATTACGTAAACTTTTTTCATATTGCCCCCTCACTCCGGCCCGCCGGATTGACCTCCGCTCCCGTGGGGAGAAGGAAAGTACTAATCTACCATATAAGATTGGAACAACGGCAGATACAATGCAAGCGCAAGGGTTAATACAATACCGCCGATTACAATAAGCATTATCGGTTCAATAAGTTTTGTCATTGTGTCGATAATATTGTCGAGCTTTTTGTCGATAAAGTTAACGGCTTGCATGAGCATGTCACCCAAACGCCCGGATTGTTCACCTGTTGCAATCATAAACAAAATCATCTTAGGCATAACCCGCGTTGAGCGCAGTGCAACTGACAAGTGCTGACCCTGCTGTACTTTTGCGGTTGCGTCATCGACTTTTAGTTTAAGCGTGTAGTTTGTGAGCGTTAAGTTAGACAAATACAAACACTCGATAATAGGAACACCCGCGTCGTATGATACTTGCAGTACTGAAATAAAGTTTGAGAAGTTTGCGAACTGAACCAAATCAGATATAAGCGGGATTTTGAGCGCGATTGCGTCAATTTTCCGTTTACTTGGCTGCCATTTGAACAGAAACACAATGGTTCCTATAATTGAACCGAGGATTAGCGGTACAAGGTACCAGTTTTCCCGCAGGAACACCCCGATATCCATAAGTGTCTGGGTTATCCACGGTAAGTCTTTACCCATGTTGTCGAACATGTCTTTGAATACCGGGAATACGAACATTAACATAACGAGTACTATTACTATCGCCAGAAGGATAACGAACGCCGGATACATCAGGGTTCCGATAACTTTACCGCGGATGTTGGCTTCTTTTGTCTGCAAGTCCAAAAGTCTTGAAAGAGTTTTTTCCAACTCCCCGGAATCTTCCCCGGCTTTTACCAGACCGATGTAGATTTGGCCGAACTGTTCGGGATATTTTGCGATCGTGTCGGCAAAAGTCGAACCGGCCATAATTTGACGGCGAAGCTCTTTTGCAACAAGCCGCACTTTTAGCTTTGCAGCGTCATTTTCAATAAACATTAAGGATTCAATAATCGGAATCCCTGATTGTGCAAGGATTTGCAGGGTTGAGGTAAAGTCAATCCGATCCTGAAGACCCAGCCGGCTGATTCTTTTGGCCTTAACGTTTTTTGAAGCAACTTTAGCATCGTCTTTGCTTTTTTCCTCATAGACTTTTGTCGGTATAAACCCGAGATTTCTTATGCTTTCGCGCGCCTGACGAAGGTCGTCAGCTTCGATTTTACCTTTTACAATGTCCTTACTATTTTTTAAAGCAATATAATTATATACAGTCATTTTTTCACCTACTCGTTTACAATACCAAGAACTCTGAGGAACTCGTCAATTGTTGTTTCCCCATTTAATATGTGGTTTATACAGGATTGGTTGAGTGTAATCATACCGTTATGCACGGCTGTTTCTTCGATTTCCAGGTCGTGCGCGCCGATTGCGATTAACTTTTTAATCTCTTTTGTAATCGGCATGATTTCATATACGCCCATACGTCCGGTATAGCCTGTGAAGTTACACTTAGAACAGCCTTTAGAGCGGTAAATTGTTTTGTTTGTAAATTCATTAATCTGCTGTTCATTTGCGATAATTTGTCTGGCTTCGTCGTAGCTTGCGGAGAATTCTTCTTTACAGTGCGGACAGAGCTTTCTCACGAGCCTTTGTGCAATAACGCCGGTCAATGTTGAAGATACCAGATAATCTTTTGCACCCATTTCAATCAAACGTGTAACTGTTGCAGCCGCAGAGTTTGTGTGAACAGTACTTAACACTAAGTGACCCGTAAGCGCTGCGGATATGGCGATTTCAAGGGTTTCGTAGTCACGAATCTCACCGACCAGGATTATATCAGGGTCTTGACGCAGGATTGCGCGCATGCACGACGCAAACGTAATCCCTGCTTTCGGGTTGATTTGCGACTGGTTAATCCCTTCAAGCTTAATCTCAATCGGGTCTTCAATTGTGGTAATGTTTACGTGCTCATCGTTCAAACTTTTCAATACAGAATACAGGGTAGTGGTTTTCCCGGAACCTGTCGGACCTGACGTAAGGATGATTCCGTTCGGACAGCTGACCATGTTCTTGATTTTTGCAATGTCTTCGTCTGTTCCGCCCATAAGGTTAATCTTACGGTCAGCGGCATTCAGGCTCACGGCAGGCGCTAACACACGGATAACGACTTTTTCTTTGCCGGAAACCGGAAGCGTGTTAATACGAAAGTCATAAGAGTCGTGTTTTTATTTAATTTAGAACCTACCCTCCTGCGGCCGGCGGTGTTCTGCCATGTTCATTCTGGAAAGTACATTGAAACGTGCGATTACGGAAGATTCTA
>JAIRZW010000185.1 GCA_031267015.1 Heliobacteriaceae bacterium
TAGCTGTCCGCGCCAAAGCCGCTTATCTGCCCAACGCAAACCGGTGCAAGGTAAGATTTATGTCTAAACTCCTCACGGCTGTAAATGTTTGTCATGTGAACTTCCACTGCCGGAGTCGTTACAGCGCTCAGCGCGTCAGCAATCGCCACGCTCGTGTGCGTATAAGCGCCCGCATTTATTACAATACCGTTCGCGTCGGTTTTGTGAATCTTTTCAACGATTTCGCCCTCGGAATTGCTTTGAAAGGTTTCTACATCAGCTCCGAGTTCAGCCCCGAAAGCTTTCAGGTCGTTTTCCAAATCCGCCAGAGTCTTGCTGCCGTATTTCTCCGGCTCGCGAACCCCGAGCATATCCATATTTACGCCGTTTATAATAAGTATTTTCATATCACAATTATATCATAAAAAATTATGTATTGTAAATTTTTATTAATTTTTGTCAAAAATAAGTAACAAATTTGACAAAGTTGTTGTAGCATGCATGTACAACTATCCCCAAATCTCCTCCCAAGATTATTGTTCAAAGCTGCAAAATGCAGCTTTTTTTTGCCTTTTTCGCCGTTGAGCCGCAGGCGAAACGTGCAGACCCGTTTAATGCGAGGGAGTAATCTTTATACCCTGCCGGGTAATTGCCAACAGCCGAGTCCACAGTCATAATCGAATCATGCAGGAGATTTTAAACAAAGTAGAAAATGAAAAAATGGTCTTTGTTGAGGATTTCGGAAAATTGGCGTCCGTCACTAATTTGTCTGACAAAAAGCTCTGCATTATTAAAACAAATTTTAAAGATATAAACCGGATTAAAAAATTCTGCAAAAATTATCCTGAACTTGAGGTCTGGCTCGCGTCCGAAGAAATCTCCAGAAAAAACATTCTTGCCGCAAACGCCTGCGGAGTCAGGAATGTTGTCGCTTATCCGATTGAAACCCAGCTAATTCATGAGTTTTTTAGGAAGAAAGACGCGCCGGTGCATCCGGAATTTCACAGCGAAAATTTTCTCAGAGGTTTAAAAATCATGATTGTTGACGACAACAAGCAGAATGTTGATTTGCTCGTTGAAACGCTCAGCCCGATGGAGCTGCAAATTTCTGCTTTCCTTAAACCAAAAGAGGCCGCCGAAACGGTTAATTTAAAGAAATTCGATTTGTTCCTGCTTGACGTCATGATGCCTGAAATTTCAGGGTTTGACCTTGCAAATATTATCAAAAGTTCCGCGCTCAATGAAAACACGCCGATAATGTTTATCTCGGCGCTTTCTGACCCCGAAAATAAAATCCGCGGGTTTAATCTCGGCTCTCATGCTTACATTGAAAAGCCTTTTAACATAAATGTTGTGCGGTCGCAGATTTTCAATATGCTGAAGACAAAGAGCCTGCGCGACGCGCTTTATGACAAGAAAGAAACTTTTATGGCAATGGTTACGCACGACCTCAAATCGCCCGTGAATGCTGAAATCTGTGCGTTGGAGATTCTGCTGGCAAACCAAAAATCCTCGCTGGACAATTTTCAGACAGAAATAATAACTGATATGCTCAGTGCGGCAAAATACATGAAAACCTTACTGGATAATGTTTTGAACAAATACAAAATCGAAAACGGGAATTTGAGTATCAATCCGGCGCGGCATTCGCTCGAAAAGCTTATCACAGAATGTATTGACGAGGTTAAGTATCTGTTCGGAAACAAAAATCAAAGCCCTGTTTTCAGCTGCAGTGCAAGGAACAGCGAGGCTTATTTTGATTATATAGAAATTAAACGGGTGCTTCACAACCTGCTGATAAACGCAAACGAGCACGGGTACAGGGATTCGCGGGTTGAGCTGGAGTTAAGCGCGGCCGCGGAGGTCAATCCGGCGCAGAGAGCGAACGCCGCTGATGTGCTTATTTTAAGCATACAAAATCACAGCCATATGACAAACCCTGACGCTATTTTCGACCAGAATTTCAGAGAAAAAAGTCTCGGAATGGGTTTGGGGCTGTTTATTGCAAAGAAAATAATCGAAGCACACAAAGGCACGATTAGAGCTGAAATCACGCCGGATTCGTGCATGAAAATTACTTTTACTCTGCCCAAATAACGTGTTTACGAAAATGCCTTAAACGAGCGTTCAGTGTTTTTGTTTATTACTGTTTTAAGTGAATCGTACTCTGTTTGAAGCGCATTGTGCTGGGTATCAAGTTTTTTAAGGTCCAGGTCGTAGCGCTTGTCTTTGACTTGGATTTCTTCGACTGCTTTTTTGTATTTAACCTCGGCTTTGGTGACTTTCAGTGAATCGTCCTGCTCTGAAATATCAGAAGCATTTTTGTAGGTACTTGCTTTCCAGTCAGTGGTTTTTAAGCCCGGATACAAGCCTGAGCCTTTTTCGCTGAACACAACCTGTTCCATTGCAAGTGTGCCGGTCTCAAGCGCATATTGAAGATAATCAGGATTGCTCATTTTGTTATCATCAAGTACATCGAATTTGGTAGATGGTATTTCTTTTAGAGTTTCGCTGATACCGCCCATTCTGTACCATAGGTTGGTGTACCATTGTACTTTAGGGTCTTTTTCGTCGGGAATTTCTTTGTCCGGAAGGTTTTTAATCATTTCGTAATCTTTATCTTTGAGTTCCTGGCATTGGTTAAGCCAATTTTCAAAACTAGCGTAAAGTGTTTCCCAGGCAGCAGTCCAAGCTGCTAAGTCTGCATTATACTTGTCAGTTAAACGCCGGCATTCTTGCTGGTGCGCTATAACATCTCTTTGGTATTGCTCTTGCAGACGGGTACATTCTGCTTCCCATGCATCATGCTCTTCATTATTAGCAGGGTTGTGCTTAGAGTAAGCTTCCCCTACTTCTTTATACAAAACATCAAATATGACTTGTTCATCAGAGTCAGCAATACCGCCTGTACTAGAACCGAGCACATAACGCCCTCTGTATTCATATAAAAAATCTATAATTCTTTGAAACAGATTCGTACCATTTGCGGCATCTTCCAATAGGATAGCTTCACGAGCCTCTGTCCAACGCTCTTTCTCACTATCATGTTTAGCGCTATTCCAGTTCCAATTCCCTCCATGAACAATCTCAAAAGTATTTCCGTTGGTAGTAGTAAAAGTCTGTTGATTTCCATCGTTCATAGCATTTGGCGCAGTATAGTCATATAAAAGATCACTTAGAACGTGCATGTAGCAGCGTTGCTTACTGCTGGTGTATATATTTATACACTGACCATTCAAAGGATTTTCTTTTGGCGGCGGTTCCGCAGGCAGACTAAGAACCGGCTCGGGCGGCATTGCCGGCGGCTGCGGTTTTTCACCTATGCTGCTGTCCAATTCCGGAGGATTCCCCAATAAGCTTGCCCAGCTTCCCGTAACACCGCCTATATCTGAGTTATCTGTGAAAAACTTATCTGTAAAGTCATTCATTTTCTTCACAAAATCTCTGTATTCCTGTGCATCAAAATTCCTCGTTGCAAACCACTGGCCGGTTCCCTGATTAAAAGCAGCCATTGAGTTAAGATTACCGCCGGTCAGACCGTTTATGTTGTTATAATAAGAATAAGGGTCACCTTCATTAAAATATTTTTCGTAATTGTCCCCGACAATTCTGCTTAAGGCCACTTCATATTTTGGGTTAGTAACAAGCGGCACGTCGTAGCATTTCAGGAAGTCACTCAGGCTGCTGCTTTTCGTAT
>JAIRZW010000024.1 GCA_031267015.1 Heliobacteriaceae bacterium
ATTTTAAGTTCGACAACACACAAAAGACAATAAATAAGTTTAAGCAGCACATCAAAAACCACAACTGTCCCGTGGTTACGCTTGATTTTTCAGGGCTGGACATTTTTGAGGCAGTGAAAGCAATTGTACTATCATCCGCATACCATTACGGTCGTTACCCGCAAGGCAAAGTCCGGTGCTGCGTACCGTCCGACGATGTACGAAACCTTGTTTCAAATTTTTCAGTCCGAAATCTTGAATTTATTTAATTTTTGGGGGAATATTTCTCTATTTTTATGTTAATATATTTTAAAAAAGAGGTAAGTATGAAAAAATGGTATTTTATTCTGTCATTATTAGCTTTAACAATATTGCCGGCACTTGCGGCTGATTGGGTTGAAATATACTATAAAATGTATATAGACAGTTCCAGCCACGAATATAATCTCAAAACTAAAGTTGCGCGGATATGGATAAAAGCATTAAATAGCGAAGGTTATAATATAGAAAATATAAACGGCAAAAAAGTTTGGTATGAACTAAAATATCAAGAGTTTGATTGCGCTAAAAAGCAAACGCTTATGCTATCTAGTACGTATTACGACTTGCAAGGAAGGGTTTTAGATAGTTATGAAAATCCCTACATAAATGCTTCTGAATCTCTCCGTCAAAGATCATACAGTACTATTGTCCCTGATTCTATTGGTGAGTTATTGTATGAGACTGCCTGCTATCCGTATCTATAATAATTGAGGGAATCTAGTTTTTGGTAACACACAAGCCTTCGCGGCTGACTAATTCCAAGTCCTCATCAATCGAAGCGCCGGTTGTTGTAAGGTAATTCCCGACTAAAAGCGAGTTAATCCCTGCTTTTATCCCTAACTGCTGGTATTCTTTTGAAAAACGCGTTGTTCTGCCGCCCGCATAGCGCAAAAGCGCTTTCGGCAATATAATCCTGAAAATGCAAATCGTGCGCAGGATTTCCTCCTCATCAATCGCGCCCTGCATGCCCTCAAGCGGAGTGCCTTCAATCGGGTTAAGGAAATTAATCGGCACTGATTTCGGGTTAAGTTCCGCAAGCTGAAGCGCCATTTCCACACGCTGTTCGCGGGTCTCGCCCATGCCGATAATCACGCCCGCGCAAGCCTCAATCCCGTATTTCTGGATTAATTTTATTGTAGCCACGCGGTCTTCAAAGTCGTGGGTTGTGCAAATCTTAGTATGATAAGACTTTGCGGTATTGATATTATGGTTATAGCGCTCAACGCCTGCTTTGCTGATTGCCTTAACCTGCTCTTCATCAAGAATCCCGAGCGAACAGCACGTATGAATCCCTTCAATCTCAGTCACAGCCTTAATCATGTCAATAATTTTGCCAAAATCCTGCCCGTTCGGTTTTCTGCCGGAAGTCACTATACAAAACCGCGTTGCGCCGTTTTCTTTTGCGCTTAGCGCTGCTTTTCGCACGTCTTCAACCGGAAGAAGCTCATGAACCTCGATTTTCGCCTTGTTATGCGCGCTTTGCGAACAGTATTTGCAATTCTCATTGCACTTGCCGGTCTTTGCGCTGATTATCGAACAAAATTCCACTTCATTATTAAAATTTTCTTTTGTAATTTTTGAAGAAATCTCAATCAATTCTTCAAGCGGTAAGTTATATAAATCTAAATATTTTTGCATAGCGGACATTTTCCGTTCCTTTCAGTATTCAATTTTTTAAACGTCATGTCCAAGCCATTGTAGCACAAAAGTTTATTGGCCAGCGGTTCACCTATTCCGAGAATCAATTTCAGGGCTTCCATGGACTCAATTGAGGCAATTGTGGTCACTGCCGGGCTTACAACACCCTTTAGCACGTTCAAATTCTCGTCCGCATCAGGCAAAATACAGCGCAGACAAGCGGTTTTTCCCGGAAAAATCGTCATGGCCTGCCCGCCAAACTCCGTAACCCCGCCATGAATAAGCGTCTTACAGGTCGCTGTGGCAATATCATTCAACAAAAATTTCGACTTAAACGAGTCAAAACAGTCAATAATAAAATCGTAATCTTCAACAATACCTTTGTAATTCTCGTGGTCAAGCCGCACCGGATAAGTATTTACATTTACCTCCGGGTTGAAAGCATTAATCCATTCTTTTGCAGAGTCGACTTTGACCTTGCCAAGGTTCTCAAACTTATGAATATATTGGCGATTAAGGTTTGAAAGCTCCAAAACATCGTTGTCAACGATTCCTATTGTGCCAACACCGATTGCGGACAGGTTTGCAATCACAGTCGAACCCAGTCCGCCCGCACCGCAGACCAGCACCCGCGCTGCACGGATTTTATCCTGCCCTGCTTCGCCTATTTGCGGGATTATAGTATTCCTAATATACCGTGTCAATAATTCCTCCTCCAAGAACTATATCGCCGTCATACAGCACGATTGACTGGCCCGGCGTAACTGATTTCTGCAATTCCTCAAACTCAACGGCTATTTCATCACCGTTAACCTGTACAGTCACAGGCACAGGGCTTTGGGTTGAACGGATTTTAGCTGTCAGAAAACTCCCTTCTCCCTCTGGGAGAAGGTGGCCGACGGAGGTCAATCCGGCGGCCGGATGAGGGTTTACTATCCAATTCAAATCATTTGCCGTAAGCCCGCGTTTCCAAGTCTCGTCAGCAAACCCGACCACAACTTCGTTTGTATCCTTGCGCAATTCAAGCACATAAAGCGGTTCCGCAGCCGCAATTCCAATGCCTTTGCGCTGGCCGATTGTGTAATTCCAGATTCCATTGTGCGTGCCGAGGATTTGGCCGTCTTTGTCAACGATATTGCCTGGCTTGTCCTGAATCTCAAGCAATTCATTGTAATCCCCGCTGTAAAAATCCTGACTGTCAGGCTTATCAGAAGTCTGTAAGCCGTTTTCCTTTGCTATGGCACGGATTTCATCCTTTGTGAATCCCCCGAGCGGCAGCACAATATTCTCAAGCTGTTCAGGCTTCAAGCGGTAAATAAAGTACGACTGGTCTTTTTTCGGGTCAAATCCGCGTTTTAAAATACATTTCCCCCCGCCGTCCTCAAGGCGCGCATAATGACCGGTAGCAAATTTGTCAAACTCAATCCCGCTTGCCTTTGCCAATTCCGGCAGAACACCGAATTTCACGAGCGAATTACACCACACACACGGGTTTGGGGTACGACCGGAAATGTATTCTTTTTTGAAATTATCAAGCACGATTTTTTCGTATTCGCCAACGCAGTCAAACACGTAAAAAGGGATTCCGATTTGCTCGCAAACCTGACGGGCCTGTTCAATGTCTTCTTTTTCGTCCGGGCCATAGCAGGCGTTTTTGCAGGAATGTTTATTGTTCTGCGCCATACCGTCTCCGGCTCGACCGCCGGTTCCCCAGATTGCCATAGTAGCGCCGATAACCTCATGCCCTTGCTGCTTTAAGATTAATGCTGCAACCGAGGAATCCACTCCGCCTGACATGCCGACCAGAATTTTCATGAGTAACCTCTAAATTTCTCAAATCTATAAATATACATTTGCCCCTAGCCTCCACCGACGAATCCGACCAATTCCAAAGAATCGCCCTCGTTCACGGGTTCGCTGTCATAATCCTCTTTATTCACGATTTTGCCGTTCTTTTCAATCACGAACATTGTGCCCGTAACTTTGCGCTCCGTGATGAAATCCCTTATTGTACCGCTCTCAAAAAGCTCGACATCGCGGCCGTTTACCCTAATCATCTTTGACATAGCGCCCCCTCCAGTGCATAGTTTACAATACCTTTTGAATGGATTTCCGCTGTGTTCAAAACAGGTATAGAGGCTGTTTTGATTATATTCGGAAGTTCGGTACAGCCCAAAACCACGGCCTGTGCGTCGGTTGAATCAATAATCGCATTCAATTTCACGCACGAATTCTCTGAGATTATACCTTTGCAAAGCTCGTCAAAAATTATCCGGTGAACTTCATCTTGTTCCGTAAGCGTAGGTAAAACAGCGTTAACCCCGTGTTTTGCAAGCCTTTCCTTATAAAAATCCTCTTGCAGAGTGTATTTCGTACCGAGAAGCAAGACATTCGTAAAATTATTTTTCAACGCCTCTTGCGCAGTCACGTCCGCTATGTGAAACACAGGCGCATACTGTTCAATCTGCGGCGCAAGCTTGTGCATTGTATTCGTTGCAATTACTAAAAAATCAGCGCCGTTATTGACAAGCTTTCGGGCAGAGTCGGTTAAAATATCCGAAAGCTCGTCCCAGCGGCCGTTTTCCTGCAAATAAGCTATTTGTGCAAAGTCATAACTTTCCATTAAAATTTTTGCGCTGTGAAGCCCGCCAAGAATGCGGTTTGTTTCCTGATTGATTATACGATAGTATTCGATTGTGCTTTCCCAGCTCATTCCGCCGATAAGTCCGATAGTTTTCATACCTGTAATTTAAACGCAAAAATACATTTAAGTCAAATATCCACTTACTATACATTTCCCCCCTTGACAAATATTTTTTTTCAGGCTTTAATGTAAGTGTTATGATTACACTATTAACAAACACCACAAATACTTGTTGTTGCTGCACTCGCTTAGGCGGGCATTGCAGTAATTTTTGTGTGTAGTTTTTTAGAACAATAAATTTTACTGAAAAATCCCGTCGTAATGTCGGGATTTTTTGCGTGCAGACTTATAATGAGGAAAAACAAGATGAAAATAACTAAAACAACCCCACAAACTTTTACAAACGCCGGCGCATTGACAAACGCGCTAATGTTTCTGGATACCAACGCAATGGCAAACGCAACCCTGATTGACTTAGGCGCAATGGTAATCCCCAGAACCTATATTGACACAAAAGAACGCAACAAGTACGCCGGCGCAGAAACTTTCATCCGCGAGTTTACCGGAACTTTGATTGTCTGTCTGTCGTCAGGAATTTTGGCAAAAGCGCTTGCGCACAGTGCGAATCGTTTCATTGACCCGTCAACAAAAATCAACCCGAACAGCTGGTTCACAAAAGATTCTGCGGCGGCGCTTAAAAAGGCTTGGAACGGCGGTACAGAAGGCTTTGTAAACAATATTTTGGATAATCTTTCAGGCCGTGACAACACTGCAATAACAAAATTGACGAACAAAGACGCGGTTGCCCAAAAGCTTGCGGCCTACATCAATGCTGAAAAACCAGATAAGGCAGCCGCTAAGCAGATTGAAGACCTTATAACCAATGATTTGAAGGCAAACCGCTCTGTAAACGTAAACATCAACGGTACGGAGCTTAACACGTCGCTTGAACATCTTATCCGCGACATGCCGGACATGGGCAAAAATATTTTCAACAATAAAAACATTAATGTTGAAAGCGCGTTCAAAAAAATAGCAAAGGTTAATAAGATTAAAACCCTTGGCGCGCTTGGGATTGCGTCCGGGCTTGGGCTTGCAAACCAGTATGTTAACCGGAAAATTACCGAGAAAAGAACCGGGGTTAAAGGCTTTGCTGGTGATTTTGATTATCAAAATTTCATAAAAAGCAAAAAGTCCCAAAAGGATGACAGCTTGGGATTCAAGCTTCAAAAAGGTCTTGTAAGCGCCGGAATAATCGGGCTTGCGGCAGCCGTCATGAGAATCCGGAACCCGAAAGATTTTGTCAAAAAGCTTGAATTTGCAAGTCCGATTGTGAGCGGCAATGCGATTAAGACTGTTTATACAGCAACTTTGGTTGGGCGGTTCCTTGCGTCTGATAACAAGCAGGAACTCGGCGAAACCGCGTTCCGCGATTATTTCGGGTTCCTGAACTGGCTTGTATTAGGCGGTTTCGCCTCTAAAGCGGTCGCAAACATAATCGACCCGCACAAAAAAGAGCTGTTTAATATTAATAAAGAGGGCAAAGGCATAAAACATTGGCTTAACGACATTACCGTAAAATCCCACAAGGAAGCCGCTGCAAACGGAGTCAAAATGTGGAAAATCAACGCCGCGCAAATCGCGGGGCTTGCGTATTCGACGTTAATGCTCGGGGTCGTTCTCACGCGCCTGAATGTTTTGTTCAGCAAACAAAAGCAGGCAAAAGAACAGACCGCGCAAACAACTCAGAACACAATCTGCTTTCCGCCGCAAATGCCCGAAGCGTTCAAAGGTTTAAAAGTCACATTATAATCATATCTACACAAGCCTCTTAATCGAGGCTTTTCTTTACGTATTGTATTTTGTAAATAAATGTTACACTTTTTGCTTAATTAGCAATTCTCTAATCTCAAAATACTTATAATACATGAGTGAGGTACTACAAGTATAAAGGATATTATTATGAGCAATGAGATACAAAACAACCAGAATATTAAAAACCTGCCGACAAACACCGGCGCAACCGGCAAAAATATTCCGGCAGAAAAAGATAATTCGCAAAGCATATTTGACAAAAGCGGCGACGGTGTGTTGAATAAAGAAGATTTTACTCAGGAACAATTATCCAATAAAGAATTCGCTGAATACATAGCTTCCGTAAGCGGAACACAATGGAAAAAGCTCGGTTTAGGTATAATGAATAAACTCAAATCTTTTATTTTGCCGGAGGCAAAAGTAGTGTCTCCAATGGGACCAATGGCATTTAACAAGGAGCTTAAAGATTTGAAAAATGCTGATTTTGAATATGATAAGCAGGGACGCCTGATAAAACTATCAAGTGAAAAGCTGGCCGCTGACGGGCAGCCTGAAGAAACAATAACCTATGAATATGACGAAAATGGTGATAAGAAATCAACAACTTATAAAATAGGAAGTGATAATGATTATACTCAAAAAAGACTGGTTTTGGACGGAAATAATAAAGGTAAAAGTTTTTCTGTAGCATACGACACCGCAGGATATATAGATGCTTATGAAAGAGTAGATTATGAAAACGATTTTCTTGTTAAAGTGATGAATAAAGACAAGGAAAAAGTATCTATAACCGAATTCAAATACAATGACGACTATACTGGCGGTACAATGATTATAACTGATGATGACGGAACTAAAGAAATTAATATTGCACGTATTGAACAATCTGAAGTACAAGGCAAAAATGTTACACATTTATTTGATGACAACGGAAAAGAAATAAAACGATTCAATGCAGAGGATGATAAGTCACTACTGTACAGAGAGCATGAACAACTTAAGTAATGTAGTGGTATTTTTACCAATTAGTCCTTGTCAAAATCTCTTTGCCTGAGCGGTCAAACATTTTGTCTTTGTACCAAATGCCTTTAAACTCTTTGTTTGGCTCGTACATGTACTGCATTTCCTTTGAGACAAAATAGATTGCACTCACAAGCCTGCCTGAAACCCTGTATTGTCTTGAGATATAAGGATAATTCGGATAGTTATCTGAAAGCAGGTCGACGTATTTTAACTTGCCCAAAGCGTCGTAATAGTATACTGTTTTGGGGTTATCTTTGTATTGAACTCCATACATGTAAATAAATTGTTTATTTGCGATTCTAAACGCGCACAAATCAGCGCCGCGGGTTTCAGTGCCGCCATTTTCGAGTATTATGTAATTTTTCACACGGTCAGGGTCTTTTGAAAACTGCTTGTAGTCTGCTTTTTCGTATATTGGCAAATCATTGTCATAAAAAACCATTGCACTGTAACGGCCAATCCGCACATCGCGCATTTCCTGTGTAATATCAAGCCAGTCAAAGATTACGCCGCCTTTTAGCGTTAAATCTTCAGCCTGCACTGCCAATGCAAATATTATAAAAATTATTGCCGTTATTAATTTTTTCATGCCCCCTCCTCTTGACAGTGTATATCAATAATATCAAAGCTTTCAACCCTTTG
>JAIRZW010000085.1 GCA_031267015.1 Heliobacteriaceae bacterium
TTTCCGAGATGTCTAACGAGAATGTTAACCCGTTCAACCTGTACAAAATCGGCGACATTGTCGAGGTTATGGTGAAAAAATTCACCCCGAAAGAACACAGAATCGCACTGAGTGTTAAAGAGATTAATAAATAGACTGGATTGCTTCGGGCTGCTGCCCTCGCAATGACACAAAAAAGGGCGGGTTGAAACCCGCCCTTTTTTATCCTCCGAAATAGTTTTTCAGGCCCAGAGAAAGCTTTTTGTTTTTGCAGAGCTTTTTAAGTTTTGCGATTGCGCGGTTTTCGATTTGGCGGATTCGTTCGCGCGAAACCCCGTATTGTGAACCAATTTCGTCAAGCGTCTTTTTTGTGCCGTTGTTGTCAAGGCCGTAGCGCAGAATCAATACGTCACGCTCTTTCGGGCTTAGCTGGCTAAGCATTTTTCTTATGTCGTCAAAAAGGTTTTCCTGCGAAACCCGGCTGTCAGGCGCTACGCTGGATTCGTCTATAATAAAGTCCGCTATTTTCGAGGAATCCTCGGAAGAACTTGCAGGGGTTTCCATGCTTATGGTGGACTGAGCGGATTTGATTATGGCGGTCAACTTGCCGACCGGAACACCCAAACGGTAAGCGATTTCCTGTTTTGTCGGGGTTCTGCCAAGCTCGGTCGTTAAATCTATTGTGGTCTTGCGGATTTTGCCCAGCGATTCAATCATGTGGATAGGAAGCCGGATAATCCGCGCCTTGTCTGCGATTGCACGCGTAATAGACTGCTGAATCCACCACGTTGCATAAGTCGAAAACTTATAGCCTTTGGTATAATCAAAGCGCCCGGCAGCCTTCATCAGCCCGAGGTTTCCTTCCTGGATAAGGTCTAAGAACAAAAGCCCACGGCCGATATACTTTTTCGCAATACTGACAACAAGCCGTAAATTCGCGTTTACAAGCAGATTTTTTGAAAACTCGTCTTGTTCGTCATAAATCTTTTTGGCAAGCTCAAGTTCTTCTTTGGCTGACAGAAGCGGGATTTTGCCGATTTGCGGCAGGTAAATCCGAACGCTGTCGTCGGAATTTACGGTCGCCAAACTCTCCTGAATCTTAGGGTCTTCAACAGATTCCAGGACATTCTCGTCTTCTTCATCAGGTATTTCAACATTATTAAAATCGACATTCTCGTCCGAAATTTCATCAGTCATTAAGCCGTATTTTTCTATGTCTTTTGCCATTTACTCTCCTTTATCTTCTGACGCATTGTTTCAAATATTATAACACATAACGCGTTTGAAACGTTAAGTGAGTTAAAATTGTTAAGCATTGGTATTTTTACTATGAAATCCGACATTTTCAGCAGGGATTTGGAAACCCCGGCGTGCTCAGCGCCCATTATCAGAGCGAAATTCATGTCATTGTAGTTAACATCATAATAATTATCTTTTGCGCATGCGTCTGCTGCAATTACCCACCAGCCGGTGTCTTTGAGCTTTTGAACCGCGTTAACCGGGCTATTGACTTTGATTATAGGGATGTGATTTACCGCGCCGGCGCTGGTTTTTTCGACTATTGAATTCACCTGAACATTTCTGCGCGACGGGATTATTATGCCGGAAACGCCCGCGCACACGCATGTACGGATTATGGAGCCAAGGTTATGAGGGTCTTCTACGCCGTCAAGGATTACTACAGAAGCGTTTTCGTGCTTCCGGGCCAAAAACTCGTCAAGTTCCATGTACTTTATCGGCGATACATAGGCGATTACGCCCTGGTGGTTAAATTCCTGATACTGTGCAAATTTCTCTTTTGCAACAAACTGAAACACTATGCCGTTCTGTTTTGCAAGTTCGATTATATGATTTAATTTATTGTCAACGTGGTTGTTTTTGGATATTATTATTTTGTTAATCTCACGGCCGGCGCAAAGTGCTTCCAGGACAGAATTTTTGCCGAAAATTATGTCTTCCACTACGACACCTCCATCATTCTTTCTATGCTGCCAAGGGCTTTTGCGGCGATGTCTTCGTCAACGGTAATCTCATGCTGCTCAAATTCAAGCGAGTTATAAATATCATCCAGCGTATGCCATTTCATGTTCGGGCAAACGATGTCTTCTTTTATTAAAATAAATTCTTTAGAATGGCTGGATTGCTTCGCCAGCGGATTGACCTCCGCCGGCTCGCAATGACGTGAGCCGAAATCACGTTGAAGTCTGTCTGCAACGCCTTTTTCGGTGGCGATTATGAAGGTTTTTGCGCTGCTTTTTGCGGCGAAATCCATAATTCCGGTGGTACTTCCCACGTAATCCGCAAGGTCTGCAACTGCTTTGTGGCACTCAGGGTGTGCAAGTACAAGCGCGCCGGGGTGCTTCTTACGCGCAGAAATTACATCTTCGGGCCGGATTCGCAGGTGGGTCGGGCAAAAGCCCGGGTAGGTGATAACATTCACCCCGTCTAATTGCGATTCCACGTATTTGCCAAGGTAAGTGTCAGGCAAAAACAAGACTTCTTTGGCATTCAGGCTTTTAACAATCTTAACGGCATTAGAGCTTGTGCAGCAAATATCGCATTCGGACTTGACCCCGGCAGTTGAATTTACGTAGCATACAACCGGGAGCCCGGGGTGTTTTGCTTTAAACTCGCGCAGCTGCGCCGGGTTCACCATATCTGCCATTAAGCAGCCGGATTCAAGGCGCGGAAGAAGAACTTTTTTATTCGGGGAAAGGATTTTCGCGGTCTGGGCCATGAAAAACACACCCGCAAACACGATTATATCAGCGTCAGTCTCTGCCGCCATACGGCTGAGGTAAAGCGAGTCGCCGACATAATCCGCAACCTCGTCCACTTCAAGGTTCTGGTAGCAGTGCGCAAGGATTACCGCGTTCTTTTCTTTTTTTAATTTATTAATTTTTTGTACCGGCACTTCTCCTCCATTTGGTGTAAATTTATGTTAAATGTATGCCAATCTCAAAAATTATTGTATAATAAAAAAGTAATTGAGTAAATGAGTAAAAAAAATTATGAATTTAAACGATATTTTATTAAAATTTGGCGGCGGCAATCAGGACAACGTTTATATGTCCATTACGCCCGGGTTGGGTTTAGAGGTTATACAGCTTGATATTGCTGCAAAATCAGTGAAGAATTACGCCTATCGGCCGCTTGAATACAATGAATCCCTGCGCGAAATAGCAGATTATGAGAAGTTTAAAACTGCTGTTAAGGAAGTGTTCGACGAATTAGGCATAAGCTACAAATCTTACGTTATCTTAAATATACCTATGGTGCTTTTCGGAAGCAAAGACTTACCGCTGCTTCTTGCAGATGACGCTATTACAGAAGCTTTAACGTCGGAAGTTGAACAGTCTTATATATTCAAAAGATTTGAACCGCTTGTGTCCTGGATAGATTCACCGATGCAGAACAACGGCGAATCCAGAAAACTATTCTATTCAGCCGTTCAAAAAAACCAGATTGAAAATATTAAAGCAGCTTTCAACGAAATCGGCGCAAGCCTTATCGGCGTTGAGATATCTTTAACTTCTGTTCTTAAAGCGCTTTCGTTCGCCAATCTGGCCGAAGAACAGCTTAAAGAAGGCGTAAGCTGGAATTTGATGCTGATTAACCCGACCGGTTATTCAATCGTGGCTATGTCAGGCAGCAATATAGTTGATTACTACGAAGAACCGCTTGCTATCAAGTCGTTTGAGGGTGAAGAAGTTTACAATGCAATCAATGCGTCATTGCAAATTACTCTGATGAGTTATCCCGCAAATTATCTTTACATAATTTCAGAAACTGATATGGTAAGCGCTGAGCTGCTTTCAAGAAGACTTAGTACAGAAAGTATTATTACGACACTTGAAAATAACGAGCACAAAAAACAGGAATTAATCCCGACAGACTTCGGTATTCTCAGAGATTTAACATCTAAAATATCTCTTGAAGCCATCGGGGTGGCAACAGGATATCACGTAAACCTGCCTGTGAAGTTTAACTTTGCAAAAGCAGGCACTGAAGGCCTTTTTGATGACCCGGACGAACCGGTTACTATAAGATTTGGCGAAACCGCGTTCACGATTTCGCCAAATAAGGCAAAAAATCTTACCGGGCTTATTGCTGCAGCACTTCTGATTCCGGCATTATTACTAACGCTTGCACTGCCTATCGTAAAAAACAGCAAGCAGAATAAGTCCCGCGAAGTCCAAACACAGCTTGATGAAGTAAATAAACAACTACAATCCTTACAGAGTGAGCAGTCAATGTATGATAACTTTGACGTTAATACCGAGATTAAAAAAATTCTCGTTAGCAACAGAACAAAGCTTATGGCATACACCGCACTTGGCGAAGCTGTTACTAAAAATCTGTGGCTCACATATTTTATGACACGCGACGAC
>JAIRZW010000093.1 GCA_031267015.1 Heliobacteriaceae bacterium
TCATTGCAAGCCTTTAAGCGAAGCAATCCAGTATGGATCGAGAGGATTCACGCTTGCAGAGGTATTAATAACCCTTGGGATTATCGGAGTCGTTGCGGCATTGGTTATGCCCGGATTGATAAATGATTATAAGAAAAAATTTTACGTTACCAGTTTCAAAAAGACTTACAGCAAGCTCCAGCAGGCATTACAGATGTATAAATATGAAAATGACGGAACTCTTGATTCTATAGACTCGCAAGTAAGTGCTGGTAATTTTGTTAAAGATTATTTTAAAACAGCCAAAACTTGTGTAAATACAACGAAAAACTGTTTTGCTGACAGATACACTTATATCAAAAATAGTAGTTCAACGAGTAGTTATGTTCAGGTAACTTCATACATATTAGCGGATGGAACAACAATTCGTTTTTATTACGGCCCTGCAGGTTACAGAAAAGGTGTTATATTTGTTGATTCAAACGGCGCTAAAGGTCCAAATATAATCGGGAGAGATGCTATATATATGATATTGTATAATAATGGTTTATTAGATGATGCCAATGCTCCTAACACCTATACAATCCAAGCTCCTTTGAATACTCAGGATAGAGAAACAACATTTCTTAAATATAACTGCAACCCTAATTGTGGCGATTATGGCTGGTTTGGTAAAATATTAAATGACGGCTGGGAAATGAACTATTGATAAACGGGTGGGTTATGGATTACCGGCTCTCAATTAATTTTTCCTTTTATAAAGCTTATCAAAAGCTTGAATCAAAGCTTGTGCCGGGCGTATATTTTTGCGGGGAAGTGATGGACATCGACGGCTTTTGCGGCGGGTTTAACCTGCAAAACTGCTGGTCAACGGGTTACATAGCGACTCAAAGTATTTAATCAAAATCGAACAAATCTTTTACATGTACATCTAAAGCATCCGCAATTTTTGTAAGTTTGTCAACAGTGATGTTAATTCTTTTGTTTTCCAACTTGCTGATATATGAATTATCAAACTCTAGTTTCAAAGACAACTCTTCTTTAGTATAGCCGGATTGTATCCGATATTTACTAACGTTTATTGCTAAAATTTTCCTGACATCTTGACTCATATTCCAATTTTATAGTATTATGGCAATTAATATCAGGAATGACAGTCCAATCCGAAAGGGTAATTATGAAAAAAGAAAAATTTCTTGACACCTGCTTTACAGAAGAAGAATGGTTAACAGATATAAGGCTATTGCTGTACTTGCCAAATATATTTGAAAGTAAGGGGGCGCTTTACGCACCTGAGAGCTTTTTCAAAACGGCCGGGTTACCCAAAAGCTTGCTCTCTACACTTCTGCCAGAATCTCAACCGGGCAGGTACAGCCGATTTCCTCGCGCGCCAGAACCGTGATATCGCTTATGTAGTGTGACAGCAGCGTGAAAATAAGCTGCCTCAGTTCGAGCGGAGCGATTAAGATTGTTTTTTCAACATTGGATTCCTTAATCTTTTTGTTGAGCTTGTTAATAAGCTTTTCCGCGGAGCTTGCGCTAATCTTCACAATCGTGCTGTCTTCGTCGTCGTAGCTCGGGCTTATGGCCTCTAAGGTCTTGTCCGAAAGCGCGAACGCGGTTATAACGCCATCCTCGTTGGCGTTGTCCATGCAGATTTGGCGGGATAACGCGATGCGGATTTTTTTCAGCAAATCGGATTTAGCGTTGTCTTCTGCAAAATCGTTTATTTTTTCAAAAATGTATGCAATGTCTTTTACTGAAACTCTTTCGCGCACTAAACCCGTTAAAATGTAGCGTAAGTCTGCAAGCGAAATAAAATCAGGGATTACGTTTTCGACCAAAAACGCGTTTTGGCGCGTAACAACTTCCACATATTTTTCTAATTCTTCATAATCAAGCAGCTCGTCCACGTGCTTCACGGCAATGTGTTCAAGCGCAAGCGCAATGTATTCCGAGCCGGAAAGCCCTTTTTCCCAGAAATCTTTTGTTTTTGCGCGGTCGAGCCAGACGGTTTTACGGCCTGTGAGCGGGTCAAGGCAGTGGATTTGGTCTTTGCTTTTCTTTTCAAGATTAATCTCGTCCGCGTAATACATCACGTGGTTTGGGTAAACAAGCGCCTTAAACACGTCGATTCCGCGGATTCGGATGCTGAATTCAAACGGGTTAAGGCGTTCGTCGTCGCGGAAGATAATTTTAGGGATTACGAAGCCGAGGGTTTCGGTGAGTTTAAGCCTTGTTTTGACGGTTTCTGCGACCAGTTCTTCTTCTGACGGGCCGCGTTCCGCGCTGATATAGCCCAGAATATCTTCGCTCAGACAGATTGCGAGCTTGTCCTCGTGAAGCTTTGAAAACATCCGGTCAGGCGAGGTTGCCTGCGCAAGCTTCTGTCGTAAGTCTTCAAGCTCTTGCAGTCCGGCCGAGATTTTTTCGTTAAGCTTTTTTCTGTTTGCGGGCAGTTCGCCTTCAAGTTCTTCTTTAATTTTAGCGATTTTGGCCTGCTGCGAGCGGATTTTGCTTTGGTATTCAAGACAAATTTCGTAAGGTGTACGCTGCGGCGAAAGCATTTTTTCCATTTGCGAGCGAAAGGTCGAAATGCTGATTGTGTCGGCATTTTTGCCACCGTCACTGTCCGTCATTTCAGACATAAATATACAGTTGCACACAATTCCGTCGTCGGTTTCGACTTCGTGCATGCTGTAAAGCTCCCAGCCGTTCATGGACATTTCGTTGAGCAGGTTTTGAAGCTCCTGCGTATTTTCGCTGTTGCAGGTTTTAATTACATATTGCATTTTGTTTGGTTTAAACATTTTTATCACCTTCTATCAAAATATTCAATGCCTCTATCGCAGTTTCGATAGCTTTTTCAGTGTTGTGGACAACCGGATTTTCAAGATTTAATTTTTCCCGCTCCTGGTTTGCAACGGTAAGAAGCACGGTGCCTGTGCGGACTTTTAAGTAACTTGAAACAGTAAACAATGCCGCGGATTCCATTTCAGACGCGAGTGTCCCGAGTTTTTTCCAGGCTTCCCATTTGTTGGTAAGCTCGTAATTAACAGGCATTTTTTCCGGGCTGTGCTGGCCGTAGAATGAATCTTTGCACTGAACGACTCCGACATGCGCTTTACTACCCCCTGCCTTTATAAGTGCATTGGTAACCTCAATGTTGGCAACCGCCGGAAACTCGATCGGGGCATACTCCCTGCTTGTGCCTTCCATACGGATTGCGCCGGTGGCAATAACAATGTCGCCGCTTTGCACGTTAACGTCAATTCCGCCGCAGGTTCCGACCCTTATAAACGTGTGAGCGCCGACATTTACAAGTTCTTCCAAAGCTATTGCGGCGGAAGGGCCGCCTATGCCGGTCGAAGTCACGCTGACTTTCTCACCGTTAAGATATCCTGTATAAGTAGTGTATTCCCGGCAGTCCGCAACAAGTTTTGCGTCGTCAAAATATTCGGCAATCTTTTTGCAGCGTTTCGGGTCGCCGGGCAAAATCACATATTTGCCCGCGTCGCCCTGCTTTAAGCCGATATGATATTGTATTCCGTGCTCAGAATATTTCACTAGAATTTTCCAGTCTTGAGTTTGTTAATTACTAAATCGCTTATATCGACACCGCCGACAAAGATTACTCTGAAATCAATAATCGCGTCGAGTTTCTGTTCTACAAGAACCTGTTTTGCCGCAGCCTGAATCTTGGTATAAACCTGCTCTTCTTTTGCTGTGCGCAGTTTCATTAACGCATCTTCTTTTGCCTTAAATTCGCGTGCGGTCATTTCTTCAAAGTTCTGTTTTTTAAGCGGTGTATCAAGCGCTTTGTACTGTTTTTCTTTGTCAATCATGTACTGCTGAAGCGCGAGCGCCTGCGCATCAACTTCTTTTACCGCAGCCTGTGCAAACGGGTAATTCTCCTGAATTTTCTGGTAATCAATATAGCCGATACATGCGGCAAGTGCCTTTGTGCTCATCATGATTAATACTGTTAATACTACTGTTAGTTTTTTCATTTTAACCTCCATTGTTTAATTATAAACCATAAACTCTCAACCATCAACTTTCAACCTTAGTACATTATATCACCAACACCAAAAGTGAAGTAACCATGTTTATTTCCGCTTAATCCCGGATTAGTCATCGGAATACCGTAGTCAATAGACAGCGGCCCCATGCCCGGAATATAGAGTTTCATACCGACCCCTGCCGCGACTGCATAGCCCGGACGGTCGTAGATTTTGTCAGTTATGTATGGATTAAAGATTTTACCTGCATCAATCCACGCTGTCAATCTTACGTTGTTAAGAAAATTAATCCGCGTTCTATCAATAAACGGAATCGGCGTAGCGAATTCGGCAGAACCCATTATGAACGCGTCACCCGTACCAACACCGCTCATCTTGAAACCTCTTACAGTGTAAGGTCCGCCGAGCCTGTAAGCCATTACCTCAGGCATATTGTCGCCGTGAATCTTTCCTCCGCCCTTGGCAGTGAAGGATAATGACGA
>JAIRZW010000008.1 GCA_031267015.1 Heliobacteriaceae bacterium
TAAAAAGTACATTTTGTAAAATTTTATTTACATTACGTAGGGTGCGTCCCACGCACCGATTAATGCTTCGCAGCTTAATTATTGCACGCTTTTGAAGGTCATGAGGGATTAATTATACAATAAGTAAATGTCTGCGATACTATTTATACGAACCGTTAAAATCATATTTATCATAGAATAATTTATTTTCGGAAATTGTCTTGTCAGCATTAGTAATATATTGCCAAAGTCCGTCAGGATATACTCCTATAAAATAGGCATCAGCGCCGAGCTGGTTTGGGCCCTTAGCAGGCCCGTTGACGTCTATTAAAGTCATTCCGCATTGATAGCCGGGGTTTTGTGAAAATTGCTGATTTCCGTCTGAATCATAAGTATAATTGCCGTCACTGTCAAGTACAGGATTGTTAAATACCATATAACAAGCATTGCTTCCTTTGTATTGAGTAATACCAACAGAGCTTCCGTCAGCAAGAACAACATTGTACCATGCAGGGTTTTGGTCCAGATTACTAACATTCGCGAGTCCGCCGGCGCCGTTATTTGTTTTACTAGGATAGTAATATATTTGAGCCATACATCCTCTTATCGTTGTTCCGCAATCTTTTGCAACTTTCATATATTTTAGAATATTTTGTGCGGTTTGCGTACTGCTGTTTGAGGGGTCAAACACATAAAGATACATGCCTCCCTGCTCATTTTTTGCAAGATTTAAAGCATTTAAAAAAGAGGAATAAGACTTTTTAAGCTGGCTGAGCATGACCATGTCTTTATATTTAGCCACAAGAGCCGGCAGGGTTAATGCTGCCACTACGCCGATTATGCCTAATGTGATTAATACTTCCGATAATGTAAATGCGATTCTTTTCATATATTCAATTATATATGAATTCACAAATATGTCAATACCCCTATAATTCCATAAATATAATAATTAATAGAATGGATAAAAAATTAATTTACAAAAAAATCGGCAGAAATATACAAAATGAACGCAAAAAACTCGGGTTAACCCAAGAAAATTTTGCTGAGTTAATGGATGTTTCCTGGAGTTATGTTGCGAAAATTGAAGGCGGGTTCCAAAATTTTTCAATAGGAAAGTTAATTGATATTGCCGGATATCTTAAAATTGATGTGTCAGAATTGTTAAAATTGGATTGAGTATGCAGAATATGGACCAGCATGAACCGGTGCGCACGGCGCACCCTACTTTGCTGGATTGCTTCGTCGTTACACTCCTCGCAATGACGCGGTTGCACTACGATTCTACGTATTCTCTTAAGCGTTTGCTGCGGTTTGGATGACGCAGTTTGCGCAGGGCTTTTGCCTCAATCTGACGGATACGTTCACGGGTTACGCCGAATAATTGGCCAACTTCTTCCAAAGTCCGCTGGCGGCCGTCGTCCATACCGAAACGCAGACGCAAAACGTCGCGTTCGCGCGGCGACAAGGTGCACAAAACTTCCGCTAAGTCTTCACGAAGCAGCTCGGACGCAACAGTCTTCACAGGCGCGTCAGCTTCTTTGTCCTCAATAAAGTCGCCGAGTCTTGAATCTTCCTCTTTTCCTATCGGGGTTTCCAACGACAGCGGTTCTTGTGCGATTTTAATTATTTCACGAAGTTTCGGGATAGAAACGTTCATCTCGATTGCAAGTTCGTCTTCGGTCGGCTTTCTCGAAAGCTCCTGAGCCAGACGGCGCGTGACTTTTTTCAATTTGTTAATTGTTTCGACCATGTGAACAGGGATTCTGATTGTGCGCGCCTGATCTGCGATTGCGCGTGTAATCGCCTGACGAATCCACCACGTTGCATAAGTCGAGAATTTGAAGCCTCTTTCGTGGTCAAACTTCTCTGCCGCACGAATCAGGCCAAGGTTGCCTTCCTGAATAAGGTCAAGGAATAACATGCCGCGTCCCACGTATTTTTTCGCGATACTTACGACCAGACGAAGGTTTGCCTGAACGAGTTTTCTTTTCGCAATAGCGCCCGGGGTGCCGCCTTCGAGAATCTCTCTGGCAAGTTCTATTTCTTCATTGGCCGAAAGAAGTTTGATTCTTCCGATTTCCCGCAGATAAAGTCTTACAGGGTCGTCAACCGCAATGCCTTTTGGTGCATCAAAGTCAGCAGATTCGCTTTCTGCGCCGGAGCTCATCATATATATGTCTTCTAAATTAATCTTGGCATCAAGTTTTTGGGTAACGATATCTTCAATGTTATCAGTGCTGATATCCATGTTCATGTATATAGTATCGGATTCGCCTGATAAATCCGTATCCTCATCAAGTAAATCCTCATGGTCTTCGTCCATTATACTAACGATAGAGGAACCTGCTTGTCTTTTCTTTGTCATTTAATTTTTCTCCAATTTGAATTTGTTGTTTATCCTGTCTCTTAGCTGCATTTGAATCTTCAAGGCTTGCGCGTCATCATTGTTCACATTTTTATATAAATTACGTATTTGGTCCTGTTCTTCTTCTTTTCGACACTGACTGATTCTGCTGATGCTTTCGTCTATCACTGCTTCAAAATCTCCGGCGTCAAGGTTATGGAATGCTTCCGCAATACTCGTCAACTCTGTTATAAGTTTCTGTACCTCAGGGTCTTGAACGTATTTTGTATATAACTGTTCGATTAGGTCCTTTACCTTGCCATTATTTACTGTACTGACCAGTTTTTCAAGTGTGTTCTTTACATTAATTAACATTGGGTCGGTAAAGGCTGCGCTGCTTGTCTTTTCGCTTATTTGTGCAAATGTCAGCGGGGCGTCTGTTACAAAAAAAACACTCAATAAATTTTTTTGCGTTTTTTCGGAAATTGATGAATTTTTTGTTACAATTCTGTTAATATTATGACTTGTTTGGCTAACGGTTTCTTCCTTCATTTTGCGTATTTCGCTCAAAAGCGCGGTTTCATCTACGCCTATTGTGTTTGCGACCATATTCACGTATTCGGTCTGAACGATTTCGTTTTGAATCTCCTGTAAAATCGGAATAATACGTTTAATGAATTTGGTTTTTTCGGTCGGTGTTGCGGCCTCGTTTTTCTCTTTGAGAATGTTATTGAGCTGAAAATCAATAAGCAGCGGCGCATGCTCCATGTATTGCCTGTAACTTTGCGCGCCGGACTGGCGGATGAATTCATCCGGATCTTTGCCTTCGGGCGGCGCTATGACGCGGATTTCGCACGAATACTTGTCGTCAGCAGCGGAAATATAGCTTTCATCAAACTGTTTAATGTTGCCAAGACCCTGAAAGGCTTCTTTTATCAGGTCTGCGTTGCGGTCGGTTGCCTTGAGCCCTGCCGAATCCGTGTCAAATGACAGGTAAATCCGGCGCGATGGCGTATAACGCGACAAAAGCTTTATGTGGTCTGCGGTTAAGGAGGTTCCGCAAGACGCAACGCAGTTTTTAATCCCGTGCGCTTGGGCCGAAATCACGTCAAAGTAGCCTTCCATAAGGATTACGCTGTCTTCGGCCTTGATTGTGTCTTTTGCCGTGTAAAGGCCGTACAGAAGTTTGCTTTTGTTATAAATTATTGAATCGGATGAGTTAAGGTATTTTGGCTGCTGGTCGTCTTCGACCGCACGCGCGCCAAACGCCACGACGTCGCCGAATTCGTTTTGAATCGGGACGATAACCCTGTTTCGGAAACGGTCAATAAAGCCGCTTTTGCCCGAAATTATGAGCCCTGATTTTTCAAGAACCTCGTCTGAAAGTTCGTCTTTGAATTTGTCATAAAAAGTTGTATAGGTCTTGGGCGCAAGCCCCAGTTTAAATTCCTCAATTATATCTTTTGTAATCCCGCGGTTTGCAAGGTATTTGCGCACGGGTTCGGCATCGGCGTCTTTCAGAAGCCGCAGGTTGTAGAATTCCGCAGCCTTTGTGCAGGCCTTAATCATCAGGTCTTTGAGGCCTTTTGGACCTGTTTTATTAAAGCTTGCAGGGATTTCGAGGTGAAACCGCTCGGCAAGTTCGGTGATAACGTCCATGAATTCACGGTTTTGGGTTTTCATCATAAACGAAAGCGCGTCGCCGCCTTCGCCGCAGCCAAAGCATTTATAGATTCCGAGCTGTGGGTTCACGGAAAATGAGGGTGTTTTTTCCTTGTGAAAAGGACACAAACCCCAGTAATGGTTGCCGGATTTTTTCAGGATAACCTGCTCGGACACTACGTCCACAATATCCAGCCGGTCTTTTATTTTCGCTACCAAGTCTTCCATGCTGTCTGCCATGATAATATTTTAGCACAATAATAACTTTTGATACTTTTTTCAACTTTAGAAAATTCACTTGACAAATTCCAAAATTTTTTATACAATCTCATATGGTTACATTTCGTAACCAAAAGGAGAAAAGTATGATGAAAAAAGCGTTTACGTTGGCGGAAGTGTTAGTTACACTTGGAATTATCGGAGTAGTAGCGGCGTTGGTTATGCCGGGTCTTGTACAGGATTGGAGGGAAAAATCTTACTCAACGGCTAAAGAAGTATTTAACAGGCGGTTAGAGGAAGCAACACGCCAAATGAATATTAATGAAGCGTTAACTGGTTATTCCACAACAGAAGCATTCGTCAATGAATTAAAAAAGTATCTAAAAATACTACAAGTATGTCCAAGTGACCCGTCAGGATGTTTTGCAGCGGCAGTAACAAACAGTGACGGCAGTGAAACAGTAGAAACAAAGGATTTAAAGAATTCAAGTGACTTAAATGAAGGGAACTGGGGAACAAAAGCATTAGGAATAGGACTAATAAACGGTTATACAGCAATCTTAAGCTATAACCCCAGTTGTTCAATAGATGATATAACGTCACCCGGCTCCCAAACAACATCGTGTTTAAGTCTTGTATATGATATAAACGGAAAAGCAAAACCAAACAAGCTGGGAAAAGATGTATATACATTAAATGCTAATATATTCAACAGATGCAGTGAAACAAAGATAGGGAATTTATGTGTGTCATCTGTCAAGTCATACAGCCCGATAGATACTTGTGACGGATCGCCTGATATTTCATATGACCCTCTAGGAAGTAAAAATAGTTATTGTGCAAATAATTATTGGGCAGGAGCTAAGAAACACTGTGCCGATATAGGCATGCGTCTTCCGACGATGAGTGAACTAAACAGCTTGGTCTCTTCCGCAAGCCAGTTGGGCATGTCACATACCCTCTCCCACTGGTCCTCAGAGGAGTACGATGCAAACAGCGTACGGTTCATGAACCTGCCTAATGGCGATAAGTCCTACACCGCCAAGATCAACAGCATCTTCATGCGTTGCGTGAAGTAATTGTTTATAGTATTGACAAATTTCAAGGTTTTTTATACAATCTCATGTAGTTACATTTCGTAACAGATAGGAGAAAAGTATGAGAAAGAAAGTTACACGTCATTGCGAGCCGTTAGGCGAAGCAATCCAGACTGGATTACGAGGATTCACTCTTGCTGAGGTGTTAATAACCCTCGGGATTATCGGGGTAGTAGCGGCATTGGTTATGCCGGGGCTTATTCAGGATTGGAGGGAGAAATCTTACTCAACTGCCAAAGATGTATTTAACAATCGATTAGAGCAAGCAACAAGACAAATGAATGTTAATGAGGCCTTAACCGGTTATTCTACAACGGAAGCATTCGTAAATGAATTAAAAAAGTATTTAAAAATATTACAAGTATGTCCAAGTGACCCGTCAGGTTGTTTTGCAGCGACAGTAACTAACAGTGACGGCAGTGAAACAGTAGAAACAAAAGACTTAAAGAATTCAGGTAACTTAAATGAAGGAAAGTGGGGTACAAAAGCTTTAGGAATAGGATTAATAAACGGTTATACGGCAATCTTAAGTTATAATCCTGCTTGTTCAATAGACGATATAACAGCACCCGGCTCACAGACAACTTCGTGTTTAAGTCTGGTATATGATATAAACGGAAAAGCAAAGCCAAACAAGATAGGAAAAGATGTATACACATTAAATGCGAATATATTCAAAAGTTGCAGTGGAATAAAGATAGGGAAATTATGTGTATCATCTTCCAATGAGTCATACGAACCGATAGATACTTGTGATGGAAACTCAGAGTATGACGATAAGGGAAGTAGTAATGTATTTTGTTCAAGCAATGCTTGGGCGGGAGCTAAGAAAGCTTGTGACGATCTAGGCATGCGTCTTCCAACGCAGATTGAACTAGACAGCTTATACGCTTCCGTAGACCAGTTAGGCGCGTCAGGCTGGGTCTGGTCCTCTCATGAAGGCACTGAATCCAACGTAGGAGTCATGAACTTTTCTACTGGGGAGCATTACGCCGAATTCAAGGACGGCACCTTCTTCGGCAACCTCGCTGTTCGTTGCGTGAAGTGATTGTTTATAGTCTTGACAAACTCTGAGATTAGTTTAAAAGGTCTAATATGTGTTTAGCTTGTACAAACCCTTGACATTTAGCCATTTGGGTTATATCCTGTTATTGTATAGGTCTTATTTTTGGAGTATTGAATAGATGGATTTAAGAAAACAAAACATTCTTGCATTTTTGGAAGAAAGAACAAAAGAACACGCGGACAAAGTAGCGCTCGGGATTCGCACGCAGTTTGGCTGGAAAGAATTTACATACGACGGTATAGGAATGCTTTCAAGAAAACTCGGGCATTATCTGATTAACGGACTCGGAGTCAAAAAAGGCGAAAAACTGGCGATTCTCTCAGAATCCAAACCGGAATTCGGCGCGTGTGTGTTCGGGTCGATATTAGCAGGTATGATTACCGTGCCGCTTGATACTAAATTAACAAAATATGAACTGCTCTCTATTCTTTCTGACTGTCTGCCAACCGTAATGCTTGTTTCGCAAAGCTATATTGAAACTGCGCTG
>JAIRZW010000161.1 GCA_031267015.1 Heliobacteriaceae bacterium
CGTATAAGGTTCGAAACTGCCGGATTCACAAGCATGATTTCCTGCGCCATAACACGGCCTTTTTTGGTACCGTCCGGCTGAAGTCTTTGTAAAAGCGTTTGCGAAAACACGGCAACAAGCGAGTTTGCAAGCTGAACACGAATCTGCTGCTGCTGTCCGTCAGGGAATACGTCGATAATACGGTCAACTGTCTGCGCTGCCGAAGACGTGTGGAGTGTTCCGAACACCAAGTGGCCTGTTTCTGCGGCCGTAAGCGCCAATGAAATAGTTTCGTGGTCGCGCATCTCGCCGACAAGGATAATATCAGGGTCTTCACGCAGCGCGGATTTAAGCGCGTTAGCAAAAGACCTCGTATCCAGGCCCAGTTCGCGCTGGTGGATTATACTCTGGCGCGACGTATGCACAAATTCAATCGGATCCTCGATTGTCAAAATGTGTTCCTGACGCGTTGAGTTAATAAAGTCAATCATTGCAGCCAGAGTCGTTGATTTACCGGAACCTGTGGGGCCGGTAACAAGAATCAGTCCGCGCGGCTTTTCAGCGGTTTTGCGCACAATCTCAGGCAAACCAAGCTGGTCAAACGACGGAACAGTAGATGTAATCGTCCTGAACGCAGCCGCATAATTACCTTTGTCTTTATAGAAGTTAACCCTGAACCGGCTCAAACCCTCGATACCATACGAAAAATCCAGCTCCCATTCCTGCTCAAGGCGTCTTCTCTGCTCGTTTGAGAGCATCGGGAAAAGCAACGTTTCCACGTCATCCGGGCTGAGCGGCGGATAATCGCACCGTTCAAGTTTTCCGTCCACACGGATTATCGGCGGCAGTCCGCTTGATATGTGCAAGTCACTTCCGCCTGCTGCAACCAGTTTCTCTAAAAGTTCTTCTATAAGCATTTTGTTGGTTTCCTTCTGTTTTTATTTTGTCATGCTGAGGGGAGATTCTTCGCCTAAAGGCTCAGAATGACGCATCCGAAGCATCTCTTTGTTACTCTGCAAAATTCATGATAGCTTCGGTTTCTTTCATAGCCATTTCAATGAGGGTATAAGTCATATACGCGCCGAGTGCAACAGCTTTCGGGTCCATGTCCGTGTTATTTGCCGCTTCTATTATTGCGGTATTAATTTCAGGGTTCTCGTCTTTTATGTAGTGAATCATTTTCTTACGCCAGCCGGGCATGTCTTTAAAAATTTCACCAAAGGCAAGAGCTGAGTTTTCTTCTGAAATTATCGGAATCATGTGCTATCCTTTCAACATTATTATATCAGTTCTTGAAAAAATTGTATAGAGGGTAAAAATAAATCATCTGTTTGGAGTATAATTTATTCATGAAGCTGATTAATTTGAAGTTGAAGAATTACAGGAATTGCAGGGATTTGGGGCTGAATCTTGATGCGCGGAAGGTATTGATTATCGGCAAAAACGCACAGGGCAAAACAAATATTCTCGAAAGCATTTATTTTATGTCTGCGCTGAAAAGCCCGCGCGCTTCCGGCAATCTTGAACTGATAAATTTTGACGCGCACAAAACCGAAATCTCGCTTGAACTCATCAAATCCGACACTTCCGTGGAGCTCGACTTCACTTACGACCGCGAAAAAACGCGCGAATTAAAGATTAATAAAGTTAAGTCGCGGCCAAAAGATTTTAAGTCGGTTTTGAAGACGGTTTTGTTTTCGACGTCCGACCTTCTGCTGTTGCGCGGAAACCCATCAGACCGGCGCGCCTGGCTGGACAGAGCAATTTCACAGGTCTATCCTGCCTACGACGACAGACTTGGAAAATACGACAAAATCCGTATCCAGAAAAATAATTTCCTCAAAGATGGCGGGAGCGATGACGCGCTTTTGGAGGTTTTGAACGAGCAGCTTGCAATCACGGGCAGCAACATAATATATTTAAGAAAGAAATTCCTTGACGAAATCGAAAAAATCGCATCTGAAAAACACCGGATAATCTCAGAAACCGAAGAATTAAGCATTGACTACGCCAGTTTGCCGGGTCAGGATGTTGACGAAATCGCCGCGGCTTTCAGGCAGGCGCTCGAGGAGCGCAAACCCGAGGAACTTAGGCGCGGCCAGGCATGTGTGGGGCCGCACCGCGATGATGTGATTTTTTATATAAACGGCAAAGAGGCTGTAAAATTTGCTTCACAGGGTCAGCAGCGCACGATAGTGCTTGCATTAAAGCTTTCCGAACTTGACATAATAACGGAAAAAACCGGCGATGAGCCGGTGCTTTTGCTTGACGACGTGCTTGCGGAACTCGACGACATCCGGCAGAATTACCTGCTAAAATCAATCAATAACAACACGCAGACAATCATAACTTCCGTTGATGCTATTTTGTTTGAGAAAGAATTTCTGCAAGATGTTTTAGTATATAAAGTTGAAAAAGGAGACATTAGATAGCTCATTTTCAAAGCGGGGTTTCAGGGGTAGGGACCCCACTTTTTCGATACTTAATCGAAAAAGAAGGGGGGAAGCCCTGATGACTCGTTTCATTTAGTCGCGGTTTTTCTTTTTTGCGGTATCTTTTTTCTTTTTGTTGCGATGCAAAAAGAAAAAAGTAGCAAGATTATTGTAAACTTTTATTAAGAGTATT
>JAIRZW010000041.1 GCA_031267015.1 Heliobacteriaceae bacterium
AAATGAGAATTAGCGCCGTCCAGCCCAAAATAGTCCAGATACCTGGCAGAAGCTCGCTGATACTTTGTGATGCCTTAAGCGCAGCCTTAATCGCGTCTTCTTTCATATAATAATACGAAACCGGCACCGCCATAATCCCGCATAACCCGGCAAGCGTAAGGTGTTTAACCATCGCATTTTCCGTCTTAAAAACTCTCTTAAACCCTTCAAAAATCTGTTCCATAATAACTTCCTTTCATCCAGCATGAATTGTAGCATTTTTCATGTGTTTATGCAAGAATTAATTTCATGGATAAATATCAGATAAACATAGTAAGAGCGCGATTTGACAAGATAAAGGAGCATCTTTGACCCTGCCGGTCTTGAGGAGAAGTTAGCGGGTTTAGAGGCGCAAATTCAGGTCCCGGAAGTTTGGCAGGACAAGGTAAAAGTTTCAAAACTCGGCGGCGAGATTAAAGAGACTAAAGAAAATCTTGCGCTGCTTGAGGGCTGGAGCGCCGTGCTTGACGACGCAGAAGTTGCTTTGGAACTTGACGAGCAGGACCTGATTACGGAGAGCGCTGAAAAGCTTGACAAAATGTGTAAAGAGCTTGATAAATTTGAGGTTCGCCAAATGCTGAGCGGCGAATACGATGAAGCAGACGCGATTTTGGCGATTAATGCAGGCGCAGGCGGCACGGACGCGCAGGATTGGGCAAGTATGCTTTTACGCATGTATGTGCGCTGGGCCGAAAGCCGTGACTGGGGCGTGAATCTGTTAGACAAATTAGAAGGCGAAGAAGCCGGAATCAAGTCCGCAACAATAAAAATCACGGGCAAATACGCTTACGGCTACGCAAAAGCCGAAAAAGGCGTGCACAGACTTGTGCGGATTTCGCCTTTTAATGCGAACGGCAAACGGCAGACAAGCTTTGCGTCAGTTGAGGTTTCGCCGATTATTGCAGATTTTGAAAAAACAATTGTAATCCCGCCGGACGAACTTGAAGTCGACACAATGCGCTCGGGCGGCGCAGGAGGCCAGAACGTTAATAAAGTCGAAACAGCCGTGCGGATTCTGCACAAGCCCACCGGAATTGTGGTTAAATGCCAGCAGGAGCGCTCCCAGCTTCAAAACAAAGAAAACGCCATGCAGATTCTGGCTTCAAAATTAATCGCAATCCGTCAGGCCGAACACGAGAAAAAATTAGCTGAATTAAAGGGAGAGAGCGTTGATATAAATTTCGGCTCCCAAATCCGCTCGTATGTGTTTCATCCGTATAAAATGGTTAAAGACCACCGCACCGGCTGTGAAGCCGGCAACGTTGACGCTGTCATGGACGGCGGCATAGACGATTTTATTGAATCCTACTTACGCAGCTAGAACCTAAACGGATAATTTGGCAAGTCCTGCTTTAGCAACTTTAATCTAAAATCGTAACCTTACTTCCTGTTCCTGTTTGGCGGTCATTGTAGTAATACCCTCGGTTTGTCTGGACATATTGGCCCTGTGTTACAGGGCTACCGTAGCGCTGCATCTCAAAAGCGTCCATTGCATACGACGGATTTATTTGCGGGCTCATGCCTGTGACAGAGCCGGGGTAGCCGCCCATAAGGAAATTCCCGAACGAACCCGCAAGCCCGCGCCATGAACTTCCCGAAGTAACCGGCTGTGTGTAATAAGGATATTGCGAATTCTGGTAATAGCCCTGCGGATAAGAGCTGCCGTAACTTCTTGACGCCCGCTGCAGCGTGTCAAACCTGCGGCTCAGGTCCCCGGATTGCTTTGCCCCGAGCATTCGTTCTTCAAGCCGCTCAACACGTGTTTGTGCAGACTGATTTCTGAAATCTCGCCTGAACATATCGCGTTCCATTCTCGTAAGACTATCAGCCGCAAACGCACCTTGCGCGCCAAATACCAAACATCCCAATATAACAATAATTTTTTTCATGATTAAACCCTCATATTTATACCGTAACCTTACGACAAAATTCTGAGGCGTTCATTACGCTTTTGGCTTAGAATGTGGTATAATATGCGCATGAGAAAAATTGTAATCGCATATCTGCATACACACTGGGACAGGGAATGGTACAGGGAATTTGAGGTGTTTCGCCTGCGCCTGCTTCGTGTGTTTGATAACGTGCTTGAGCTTCTTGAGCATGGCAAAATCCCCTCGTTTTATTTTGACGGCCAGACAAGCGCGTTAACGGACTACCTCGAAATCCGGCCGGAAAAAGAACCGCTGGTAAGACGCTTAATCGCAGAAAAAAAACTTTTCATAGGGCCTTTTTACTGCCTTGTTGACGAGTTTTTGACAGACAGAACCTGTTTTGAAAAAAATCTTGAAATCGGCCTGAAAACCGCACGTGACTTCGGCTGTACAGATTTTATCGGCTATCTTGCAGACACCTTCGGCCACAGCAAAAACGTTGCGCCAATCCTGCAAAAGTTCGGTATTGACAAATGTATTGTCTGGCGCGGCTGTCCTGTACAAATCCCGTCGGAATTCACTTTTAACGGCATAAACACCGTGAATTTGATTCGCGGATATTTTAATGATAACCTTTCAG
>JAIRZW010000048.1 GCA_031267015.1 Heliobacteriaceae bacterium
TTTGTAGTAAAATTGTTAATAATGAGTAACAAATTACAGCAACTTATCAAAAGCCGGGTGTCGCTGGCGCCGATGGCGGGGATTACGGACTATGTACTGCGCAGCCTTGTGCGCAGGTATTCCAAAACCTGCCTGCTCACAACCGAGATGATAAGCTCGGAGTTTCTTGCACAAAACCGCAGCAGCGGCGATATTACAATGCTGGATGACGACCACCGCCCGATTGCATATCAAATCAGCGGGCACAAGCCGGATTTAATTGAGGCGGCAGCGCGGCGATTGTCGGACAGAGCCGACATAATCGACATAAACATGGGCTGTCCCGTGAACAAAGTCGTCAAAGGCCAAGACGGCTGCGCATTAATGCGCAATCCCGAACTTGCGGCGGATTTGGTTCGTGCCGCATGCGAAGGTTTAAAACCCCTCGCCCCTTGTGGGCGAGGGGCAGGGGTGAGGGGGATTCCCGTGAGCGTAAAATTCCGCCTCGGCTACACATTTGACGAGTTGAATTACGTGGAATTCGGGCAGAAAATGCAGGATGCAGGCGCGCAGTTCGTCACGCTCCATGCAAGAACGCGGGGGCAAATGTATAGTGGTCATGCTGATTGGATAGCGATTAGAAAATTAAAAGACTATATCGACATCCCTGTTTTTGCAAACGGCGACGTGGTTGACATTGACAGCGGAGGCAAATGTATTGAGTTGTCCAAAGCTGACGGAATTGCCGTAGGCCGCGGCATGCTTGGCGACCCGACCTTGCTTCACAGACTTGAACATTACCTTGAAACAGGCGAAAAACTTCCTGCGCCGACCTTAGCGGAAAAAATCGAGATGCTTAAATGGCACCTCGACGAAGAAATCAAACTGCGCGGGCAGGACACCGGAATCAAATTCATGCGAAAATTCTACCCCTACTACATTTCCGGCATCCCCAACGCTGCAAAACTGCGCGGCCGGCTTGTTATTGAAGACGATTACAACAAAATCATGCAGTATTTGAACTTTTGTAAAATCTGAACACGCGGTAGCAAAAATTTTTTTGTTGTGTTTATATAATAAATATGAATCTAAAAAAAATACCTCCGTATGTAAATGCAGCCTATTCAGGCTATACAGGCAAGAAATCTTATCGATTTCCTATATTACTCAATCTGCCCCCAAAACGATACCCTGACGTTACAACCCAATATGAAAATTTCCTGAATCAGGCAAAAGACGAAATAACTCTGCTTAAAAACAAACCTTTTGGTTTTTTCAGAGTCTTAAACATATTTTTAAAGAAATTTCCAACTGCAATGTCATGGGACACAAAATTTTTGCCGCAATTTCCGGGCAGAAATCAGGCCGGAAAAACACAGTATGCGCTTTTGTACGATGAAAAAGTAACAGGTAATCATGTTTCAAACTATTTTTATGGTCAGCTATGTATTCATGCGGGATTTCCGAAATTTTTTGCAAAGTTATGCGCAAAAATGGATGCCTCCGGCATTACGGAATTATTTACCAAAAAGAAATTTCCGTCTTGGAAGCTTCTAAAAAACAGAGATACCCGTGCAGACCAAATATCAATAAACAGAGCATATAAAGACGCTACATCCGCTCCGGCGCACTGACAGCCAGAATGTCTTCTAAAGCATTACACAGAACAGTTTTTACAGACTGCACAAGCGCAAGACGCGCAAGCATTAAGGCTTTGTCGTCGCAGATTACACGGTTTGCGTTGTAGAACGAGTGGAACTCCGCTGCAAGCTCCTGAACATACCGGCAAATCGTATAAACCTGACGGGTTTGCGCAGAATATTTGATTACTTGCTTGTATTCTTCAAGCTTAAGGATTAATTGCCGCGCAGTGTCAATGGCCGGCAGGATTGAAGCCTTGCCAAGCGCGCCAAACTCTTCTTGCGTAAGCGGAGCCGGCAATTTTTCGCCTGTTGCAGTGTCAAGCCGCTCAGTTACAGCGTTCCGCAGAATTGAACACGCCCGCGCATGCGCGTATTGGACATAGAAAACAGGGTTTTCGTCGCAATTTGTTTTCGCAAGCTCAATGTCAAAGTCAAGCGTAGTGTCGATATTGCGCATCGACATCCAGAACCGAGTAGCGTCTACACCGACTTCGCAAATAAGTTCCTCAAGCGTAACCATGTTCTTGCGCTTGCCCATACGGACTTCTTCACCGTTGATTACGAGGTTCACAAGCTGCCCCAGAAGCACTTCCAGCTTAGCCGGGGCATACCCCAGCGCCTCAATCGCAGCACGCACCCGCGCCACATAGCCATGGTGGTCAGCGCCCCAAATATTAATCAGTCTGTCAAACCCGCGCTCAAGTTTGTCAATGTGATAAGCTATATCAGCCGTCAGATAAGTGTTTGAGCCATCAGCCTTTTTGATTACCCTGTCCTGGTCGTCGCCGTAATCCGATGATTTAAACCACTGCGCGCCGTCTTTTTCGTAGATTTTGCCGCTTTTGCGCAGTTTTTCAATGCTTTGTTCAACCTTGCCCGAGGCATGAAGCGCCTGTTCAGAATAAAAATTATCAAAATGCACCCGGAAATTTTCCAAAAGCGTTTTTTGCTGTGCTTCCATTTCAGCTTTTGCAAAATCAGCAAGAGCTTTTGCGTCCAACATGTCATTCCGGGCGACAGATTGACCTCTGTGACCCGGAATCTGTCCACTGTCGCGATTGCAAGATTCTGAATCAAGTTCAGAATGACATGATTGCGCAACATACTTTTTCGCAACCGGAATCAAATATTCACCGGCATAAAAGTTTTTGCGCTCAGCCTCGTCGGAAGGGAAGTCCACATCCTCGCCAAGCTCTTGCCGCACACGGATTTCAAGTGAATTGCCAAGCTTTTCGATTTGGCTTCCGGCATCGTTTATGTAAAATTCCTGATAAACCTCATGTCCGTAAAATTTCAGCAGGTTGGCAAGCGCGCTTCCCATTGCTGCCCAGCGGCCGTGGCCGATGTGGAACGGGCCGGTCGGGTTTGCCGAAACATATTCAAGCAGGATTTTTTCAGGCGCGATTTCGGCAGGTTTGCCGAAATCGCGCTGCTTTGCAAAAATTTCCGCAATCGCGTCCGAAAGCAGCTTAGAACCTGCTTTGAAGTTTATGAACCCGCCAGCAACAGAATATACGCCGCCGCCCTTGTCAACTTTTTCCACAATCGCCGCGGCGATTTGCGGCGGCGGAATTTTTGCATAGCGCGCAAGCGACGAAATATTTATTGCAAAATCGCCAAAATCAGGGTTTTTAGGGCGTTCAACCGAAAGCTGGTCATACTTAAACCCCGCTTGGGTAATGGCTTTCTCTGTCTCGCTCAAAAAATAGTCTTTTAACATAGCTCAATTATACTACGAAAATATTTATAGTATAATGAGAGAGCGAGATAAATGAAAATGTAAACATTTTCATTTACGAGTGAACGAGTTAAAATCCAAAGGATTATAATTAATATATGTTAAATCTTGAGAACGTAACAGACAGAATACGCGAAATCATTGATGATGAAACCTTTGTTCAGCTTAAAGACGAGCTGAACAGCTATCACGTGGCGGATTTAGCGGATATTTTCCAGGAGTTGAAGCCTGACGAACGGCTTCAATGCTTTAAGCTGCTCGATATTGAAAAAGCCGCTGACGTTATGGAATATTTGCCTGCGAATCGTCAGGTCGAGCTTTTGAGCGAACTTGACGAGGAAATGGCGTCAAAAATTCTTACAAAATTACCTCATGACGCGGCCGCGGACGTTTTGGGCGACATGGAAGAAGACGAGAGCCAAACCTTTCTTGACAAACTTCCGCATAAATTCTCGGAAGAAGTCCGCGAACTTTTGACTTACAACGAGGACACTGCCGGCGGGATGATGAACCCGGTTGTGCTTACGGTCAACTCTGACATGAGCGCGCTGGACGTTTTGAACTACATTCGCGGCAAGGCGGTCGAGGACAACATGGAGCTTTATTATATCTATGTTGTTGACAAACAAAACCACCTGCTGGGCGTTGTTTCGCTGCGTAAACTCCTTACAACTCCGATTGACACGATTATTGAAGACATCATGATACGCGATATCGTGAAGCTTCATGTGGATGATTACAGCGATTATGTAACTGACGAGTTTATGAAATACCAATACAACGCGCTTCCGGTTGTGGATTTGTATAACCGGTTAAAGGGGATGATAACGTGGGACGACGTTCACGATTTGACTCAGGAAGAAGCCACCGAAGAAATCTACGCATCATCCGGTATTTCGACGGAAGCTGTTGACGAGGACATGATTCTTTCGGGGAATATTTTCCACTCAATCCGTGCGCGCACGCCGTGGCTGTTCATTACTCTTATCGGTGAATTTATTGCGGTAAATGTTGCAAAACACTTTGAACCTACCTTGAATATCCTTCCTATAAGTGCAATTTTCATGCCGCTTTTGGCGGGTCTTGGCGGGAACATCGGAATGCAAAGCATTACGCTTATGGTTCGGGGGCTTTCGACCGGGCAGGTTACGCTGAGTTCTGCGTTTTACCATATTTTCAGAGAATGTTCAATAGGGGTAATAATCGGCGGTGCATTCGGGGTTCTGGTATCGCTTGTTACGTGGGGCTGGCAGCACAGCGTTGAACTCGGTGCGGTTGTCGGGCTTGCAATGGCGGTTAACATGGCGCTTGCGACCATAATCGGTACGTTCACGCCGTTCGCACTTAAGTCAATAAAAATCGACCCTGCTGTTGCTTCCGGCCCTGTAATCGCAACAACAATCGACGTTTTGGGTCTGGCGATTTATTTCACGCTCGTTACAACATTCTTAATTCATGCCAGATAGAATAAGTTTTGTAAATAATTTTTGATGTACTATCAAAAATTATTTTTATGGATTTTATATGTCTGTACAAACAAAATAAAAGGGGTATTATATTATGAAAATTCAATCGTTAAACGTTAATCACGGCAACACAAACTTGCAAAACAACCCAAATAACCCAAATAACCCGAGTTTTGGTCTTAAGTTTGATAAAAATTTTGTTAATAAGGTAGTCGATAAGATTGGTCATGATGATACAATTTCGCTGCTGACAGAAAAATCAAAAATGTCCGGTGTAGATGATGTCTTAGGTTTAATAATAGAGAATAATTCTTTTTTCTATACTCTGGAATCTAAAGTATTTGGAACCAAAGGAAAGCTATACCATACGAATTATGATAGTCATCCTTCACAACGGTTAAGAGCATTTAATGAACAGTATTATGCTGAGTTGTTAGCTAAGTGCATTGATAATTCAATTCCAGAATTTTATGAATTAGTATCAAAAGATTATAGTGGACCAGTTAAATTTGACAATGCAATTCCAAAACTGAAAGAATTATTATCACAAAATTATAGCGAGAAAGTTAAAAACAGCATTAAGACTATTATAAATGCAATTGAAGATGCGCCGGCAAAGAAATCTGCAAAAGTAAACGAAGCTTCACAAAGAGAGACTAAGTTAGCGGAATTTATCGCATAATTCAACTCATTTCCTGCTTCACAAGCCGCGGTGAAATACTCAGCGATGAATGGTTTTTTAATGCAAGGTTCATATTTTTTTCGTACTCTGTGCGCTTGCCTTGAGATTTGTAAACCTGCGCCAGAATATAATACAAATCACCGTTCGCGCCGCAATAATTAACTCCCTGCTGCAATATAGCTTCAGCATTATCATACATCTGCCCGCGCGCCAGAATCTTCGCATAAATCTTGTAAGCCTCAATATCCTTAGGGTTAAGCTCAAGTGTGCGCATTAACTTTTCGCCCGCGCACTCAAGGTTGCCACTCTCGTAATCTATCACAGCCAGATTATAATACGCCCAACTGTAATCCGGCGAAAGCTCAAGAACCTTATAGAACGCGGCTTGAGCCGCCTCAATGTCTCCGTCGTCTTTGTAAATATTCCCTAAATAAAAATGCGCGTAAATATCCTCGTCATTCAGTTCAACCGTGCGCTGAAAATAGTATTTTGCCGCGTCTTTTTTGCCCTGCTTAAAATAACTCAGCCCGATGCTAAAATACGCATTGGAATCGTCGCTGTCGATTTCCAAAACCTTCTCAAACGACTCAACGGCCTTGTCAAAGTTCTTTTTGTCCATGTAAACAAGCCCTAAATTGTAATACGCATCGGCTTCTTCCGGCGCATGCAGAATCGCTTTAAGATAGTTGGCCTCAGCCTTGTCAAGGTCTTTAAGCTTTTCGTATACAATTCCGAGGTTATAAAAAATTCCGCTGTCTTGCGGGAAGATTCTCGACAGATACAGAAAATGCTGCAAGGCTTCCTCGGAAAACCCGGAATCCAGCAAAAGCACTGCAAGCTGTCTTCTCGCCTGAAAATTGGAAGAATCCTCTTTTAAAGTCTGCTGCAAACTCTCAATTTTGTTAATATTTGACACAAATTCCCCCTTGTAATAAAATTATAGCATGAAGAAAATAATTGTATTAATGTTAATAATGTTGTTCGCGGGGGCTGCGATTGCGGCGCCGTTCAACGCAAACGCAAAGACCAAACGGATTCCGGCGGGCACTGTAATCTCTTTGAAGCTGCTAACACCGCTCACGACATCGGCAGCCAACGCGGGCGCTGAGTTTTCAGCTATTTTGCTGAACGACCAGACCGCAGGAAACGACATAATCCTTCCGCAAGGCTCTTTAATCCGCGGAAACGTACAGAAAATCGTTGCGGCAAAACGGCTTTCACGCGGCGCGATTTTGTATTTGGATTTTGACCATATAGTAACTCCGAACGGGCGTCAGCTGCCTGTTTCACTGTCGATTACGGGCAGAATGGATTTGACTTATGACGGCGGCTTAACGACAACGCGCGGGTATGGCGACGCCATGAAACTGGATTGGGAAAAGACAAAAGACATTGTTTCAGACGCTATAGAATGGGGAAGTGATACAGGCGGCACAATTTTAGTTCCGTTTGCTGCAATCGGCGGCGGAATCGGCGGCGGCGCTTACTATGCTTACAGCAGTGTTGCTGACCTAATCAAAAAAGGCAAGAATGTGTACATCCACGCAGGCGAAGTGATTAACGTAATTCTGACCGAGCCTGTTGACGTGCCGGTTATTTAACAACACTCTATGCTTTCTTTTCAAGTTCTA
>JAIRZW010000064.1 GCA_031267015.1 Heliobacteriaceae bacterium
GAATTGAGCAGCCATTTTTGTGCCTTTCAGAGTGTCAAGAGGTATTTTGTTTTTGTTTATGATGTTTTCGACGTTGTCTTTGTATTCTTGCGGGTCGATTTCAAAACTGTACGGCAGCACCGAATCCTGACGGTTGTTTATTGCAAAAGGGTCGTCCGGAGCGGATTTGTCGTAGGTTTTTATGCGTTCGTCTCTGTTCAGGGCCGTTTGATACATAAGTCTTTTGTCATAAATCTGGATATATGTAGGTTTTGTTCTTTCGTAGTACGGGTTTTTTTTGTCGGTTGAGTAAATGCCGGACTTTTTCTCTTCAATAAGGAAAGGAGAGTTGACAAGACAGTGGGAAATATTCTGTTCCACGGCGCTTCGGTCCTCTTTAGGAAGCTCGTTTACGTCAGGAAGAACGCCCAGTGTTAAATATCCGTCTTCATTGCGTACGCGGAACCAGTTGTAATAAGGTGATTCCTTGCCCCATTTCATGACGTGTTTAAAGTGGATGCCTTCAAGCCCTTCGTTTACGAACGCGCCGTCGTTGACAAAGTTTATGCCTTTGGCAAACATTTTTCTCTGGACGGAAGCGTAATTATTTATGCTGCCGAGCGACTGGGCTGTTTGAAAACAGTTTTTGTTCCAGTACGCGTGGTCTGTAAGGCTGTCGTCAGTGAAGACAGGCGTCCCTATTATTTTTGAATACCCGTTAAGCTTGCCGGTCTCAATGCTTTTTTCCAAGCCCGCGAGCGAACCGCCGGCTTTTGCGGAAAAGTATTTTACCTGAGATTTTAAGTGTTCAATATCACGTTTTTGAATGCCGCCTTTTTTGTCGTATTCAAACTGTGGAGCGTATGTATCCCAGAAACACAGTTTCATGGAGCCGCCGGTTTCGCTGCTTTGGATTCCGTTCGGGCTGACAAGGTTACAGGTATGTCTGCTGCTTTTGATGACTGTGCCAGCTTCGGTTATGTAGACCATGTTTGAGCCGCCTTTTTCTCGCAGTCTGTAACGGTATGCGAACGGTTTGTCGTCAGGGATTCCGTGTGAACCGTTGAGAGTGAATTTCGCGGAAGGCTCTAATTTAAACTCGCTGTATTGCTCGCCTATGCTGTAATTGCCGGTATTATATCCGTCTTTATCTTTGAGTTCTCTTACTTTATATACTTCAAGGCAGCATTCGTATTTTTCGCTGTCAAAAGGGTAGCTGAATACATATCCTTTTTTCCCGACTTCGTTCTTAAAGGGTTTATAACCTTCAAAATTTATACCTGACGCGGTATTGCTGTGTACTTTCACGGAACACTCCTTATCACTATTACTTTAACTCAACTGAAGATTGAATTTTGCCTGCCCGGATGTGTTTATTAAGAAAAATTTACATTAATTGCGGCGTCAAGACTAATACTATTGTTATTTGATTTTTACGGATTTATAATGTTGACGGAGGAAACAAGATGCTGATGACTGAAATTAAATACGATATTAAAGATATTAACCTTGCCGGACAGGGCAAAAACCAGATAGACTGGGCGTTTAAAGATATGCCGGTGTTAAAGGCGATTCAGGAACGTTTTATTAAAGAACAGCCGTTTAAGGGTCTGAAATTGTCTGCATGTGTTCACGTGACAAAGGAAACAGCGGCTTTGTGCGTCGTAATGCAGGCCGGCGGCGCTGATGCGGTTCTTGTTGCCTCTAATCCGCTTTCTACACAGGATGATGTCGCTGCCGCACTGGTTAAATACTACAATATTCCGGTGTTTGCGGTTGCAGGCGAAAGCGTTGAACAGTACAAAGCCCACATTGAGGAAGCTTTGAACCACAACCCTGATATTATTATTGATGATGGCTGTGATGTGGTTTCCGCGATTCACGCGCAAAGGCCCGAACTTGCCTCTAAAATTATCGGTTCTACGGAAGAAACAACGACCGGAATTACGCGTCTTCAGGCAATGGAAAACGAAGGTACGCTGAAGTTTCCGGCGGTTGGGGTAAATTCAAGCCTTACAAAACACCTTTATGACAACCGTTACGGCACGGGCCAAAGCTCTATGGACGGGATTCTGCGCGCGGCAAATATTCTTATCGCGGGCAAAACCGTTGTAATCTCAGGCTACGGCTGGTGCGGCAAAGGCTGTGCAATGCGTGCAAAAGCCCTTGGCGCGAATGTTATTGTGTGTGAAGTCGACCCGCTCAAGGCGCTTGAGGCGGCAATGGAAGGCTATCGTGTAATGCCAATCGCGCAAGCGGCGCTTGAAGGCGACATTTTCCTTGCGGTTACCGGCGACAAGCATGTTGTTGATGTTCAACATATTTTGACCATGAAAGACGGTGTGTTCCTTGCGAATGCGGGCCATTTTGACTGGGAAGTTAATGTAAACGGCTTAAAATCACATGCAAACGAGATTAAGCAGATTCGTCCGAACCTGCAAGAGTATAAGCTTAACAACGGGAAATCAGCGTATGTGCTGGCAGAAGGCCGTTTGGTGAATCTTATCGCGGCAGAAGGCCACCCGGCAAGTGTTATGGATATGAGTTTTGCAAACCAGGCGCTCGGAATTGAATTTTTAGTCAAAAACCGCGGCAAGCTTGAGAATAAATTATACACGCTTCCGCACGAGGTTGATTTGCAAATCGCACAAATAAAACTTCAATCCATGGGAATCGAAATCGACACCCTGACGCCGGAACAAGAAGCTTACTTAAACAGTTGGAATATATAGAAAAAACGGGGACTTATATACCTGGCCATAACGTCATTCTGAGGACAGTATCCATTTATGTCCGAAGAATCCCTATGAAATTACAAAGAGATTCTTCACCCTTGAATGGTTATCGGGTTCAGAATGACGTGAGTGGTTTTTGGCTGGTCAGGTATATAAGTCCCTAACAATAAATTATTGCACTACGAACAGCTTAAGCAAATCACTCTCAATGTTTTGTTTGAATTTTTCGGAAATGTCATTGAGGTCGAGAACATCAACTTTAATATTGGCCCAGCTATCTTCCATGCCGCTGGTAATACGGTTCATAATTTCGTCAGGGATTTTTGAGCCGTTCATGTCAAGCGCCAAATCAAGGTCGGCATATTTTTTTGTTGTTCCTTTTACGCGCGAACCAAATGCGTAAACCACGGCATTAGTGCCTTTAAGCCACCTGTCGAGAACGTATTTTATTTCATCGTAATCCTTTTCGTCAATGATTAATTCTCTCATTCAAAACTCCCACTAAATACTTTACTTCTTTTATAAAATCAGGAACAACAGACACAACATCAAGCGCAACGTCAACTTTATATGCGTGGGATGTTTTATTTCTTTTTGTTCTGTAATCATCCCATTTTTGTACATCACCTAAAAGCAATCCGCGTTGTGCGCCTGTTCTGATAAATTCTTTAAAAGTCATTGTATCTGCGTCAAGCTCTGTGGTAAAGTTTTCTAAAAAACGTTTAAGCATTTTAATAGCCATACTGTATGTGTATTCGTAACGCTTAACAACAGAGTCCCGGATATAGATGTTATTAATCTCTTGTCTGTAAGCGTTTTCAGCATCTTCCAGAGTTTTTAGCGCATCTTCAAGCGGTGTAATGTCTAATCTCATGATTGTTTCCTTTTTGTTTTAATTTTAACATAAAAATGAACAAACTACGTGCAGAACAAATATACGATGACCCATTAACGCTTTT
>JAIRZW010000075.1 GCA_031267015.1 Heliobacteriaceae bacterium
CCTCCATGCTTCAAGACATTGAGGCCGGCAGAAAAACCGAGGTGGACCTGTTTGCGGGCACGATTGTCGAACTTGGGTGTAAACATAGCATTCCAACACCTTATAATCTGGTGCTAAAAGACTTAATCACACTTGGTCTTGCCGTTCCAAGAGAGGTCGTCACAGTGTAGGTAATCCATATTTTCGTTAAAAATTACCCATGCAGCGCAGCCATAGCCGTTAGAACTAAGTTTACAGGCTGCTAAGGAACCCATGCCCACCGGCATAACTTTACCCTTTGCATCTATCTGGAATCTGAAAACATCTTTACCCAAAACATTCGGCGGCTTTTTCTCATTAACATCAACAACATAGACTCCGAAAGGCCCCTGAGCAAACGCACGTATATAAGTACCGTCCTGCAAAAATATGCCTCCATAATGCCCGCCGGCATTCATAGGTCCCCAGCCGTCGCCATTTAGCATTGTAACGCTATAATTTGCTCCGCATGGCATTCTGCCGCAGTATTTGCTTACTCTAAGATATGGCAGCAGCTTTTCCAGCAAGGCATCCGTAATCGTATCATTCAGATAAAACCACTCGGTATCTGTCCATTCATCAGGAGTGCCGTTTTCATTTACGGCAAGCATTACAGCATTTGAAAGTGTTGAATAAACTTTCTTTAATTTAACAACCGTCTGTTTTTCTTTGTGCTTAGCAATCAGTGCCGGCATGGTTAACGCTGCAACAACGCCTATAATTCCCAGTGTAATTAAAACTTCTGCGAGTGTGAATGCATTTTTCATGTTATACCTCTAGTGAAAATATAACACAACCCGGCAAATTTGTCTACTCCTGTGCGAATCGTAACATTTCTTAGTAGTTTTCGTCCGGCTGTGGATAGTTGACCGATTGTTGGCGCATGTGCTCGATTTCTTCGACCTGCCGGTTTACGCGCTCCTGAATGCTTTTTTGATTTTGGCCGGACATGTTAAGACTGCTTCCGCCTTTGAGTGTCGGCATCATCAACATAAACATTACTGATATTATAACCAGCCCCAAAAGCAGGTCTATTACACCAAAAGCGTTTTTATACATTTACCCCCCTTATTTCATGCGGTTCCTGTTTATAAAAAACGTTATTGCCTCGCTTATTGAGGACGGCGCTTCATAGTGAACTTCTTCAGGCAGCGCTGCCGGTCTTTTTTTACCGGACACTTTTTTGAACATGACCAAAATTAGGAAAATCGCAAGACAAGAGCCGAGAACACCGCCCATTGTTATAAGAAATTTAATGATTATCGCTTTACTCACTTGTTTCCTCGCTTACTTTTTGGCGGCCTTTTTTGGAAGCCCCGCGGTTGGGCCGGCGTGACTTTTTAGGTTTTTCTTCTGCGGCCGTTGCCTCAGTAGCAGGAGCCTCAACCTCAACAACTGCCGGTTCCGGAGTCTCAACCGGTGCAGCAGTTTCAACAACCGGCTCGACTGCCGGTGTCACTTCTACAGGACTGACCTCCGCGGCAACTTGTTGTTCTTGGCGCGGCGGCTTTCTGCGGTTGTTGCGGCTTTTATTGCCTTCACGTTTTTCTGTGACTTCGCCTTCAGCCCTTTCATTTACCCCCTGCTTTCTGTTCATAGGAAGTTTCGCTTTAGCGGCTTTTGCGTGGTATTCGCCTTCTGCGGTCGGCGTTGCAAAGTTAAATTCAACCATTGAATAGCCGCTTCCCTGACAGTGCGGGCATTTTTTCGTAAAGATTTCCGACAAACTCTGGCCCTGTCTGTGCCGTGTAAGTTCCACAAGCCCCAAATCCGAAAGCTGGCCGACTTGCGGCTTGGATTTGTCAGGTTCAAGCGCGATTTCAAGCTCTTCCATAATGGCAAGCTTGTCCGCGCGCGACATCATGTCAATAAAATCAATAATAATCATACCGCCGATGTTGCGCAAACGCAGCTGGCGCGCGATTTGATTGACTGCTTCTTTATTCGTTCTCAGAATCGTTTCGTCCTGGGTTGATGAGCTTGTGAATTTGCCGCTGTTAACGTCAATTACGGTCAAAGCCTCTGTCTGCTGGATGTAGAGGTATCCGCCGGACGGCATTGGAACCTTTGTTTGAAGCGCGGCTTTAATTTCTTTGTGAACGTCGGTCGCAATCAAAATCGGCTCAGTGCCTTTGTACAGGTTGACCTGGATATTTTTGCTCATGCGCCAGTTTTGCAGGAGGTTTTGAACTCGCTGCATTGCAAACGCAGTGTCTACAAGGATTTCCTTAACGTCTTCCGTGCAAGCCTCGCGGATAACGCGGTATAGCAAATCCTGGTCGCGATAAATCAGGTTCGGCGGGGTAAGGCTTTCCGCGGAAGTTATGATGTTATTCCATTTTTCGAGCAGGATTTCAAGGTCTTCCTGCAAGTCGGATTCTGAAATCCCTTCGGCCTCTGTGCGGATGATTACGCCCACGCCAACCGGCTTAATAAGGCTTACGATTGATTTCAGGCGCGCGCGTTCTTTGGAGTTCTCGATTTTCTTGCTCACGCTGACGCCCGGCTCACTTGGCATTAAAACTATAAACCGTCCCGGAAGGCTTATTTCTGTCGTAACCCGCGGCCCTTTATGACCCGTCGGCTCTTTTGTAACCTGAACAATAAGTTTTTGTTTCGGCGAAAGCTTGTCTTTCAGCGAACCTTTACCCATAACGTCCTGCGCATGTAAAAAGCCCATTTTGTCTGTTCCGACGTTCACGAACGCCGCGTCAATACTCGGTAAAATGTTGTCAACTGTCGCAAGATAAACATCCCCGAGCAATACGTCACCCTTGTGGATGAAAAAGTCGGTTACTTTGCCGTTTACGGTCACTGCCGCAATGTTGTCGCGCTCCGCAATAATAATCCGTTTTTCAAGGGTTTGCGGCGCTGTGTTTTGTGTTTCACTGGTTTTTTTGTTGTTTCTTCTGTTAAAATTTCTGCTCATAATTTCCTTTCATTGTGATTCTTCGGACTGTGTCCTCAGAATGACGTTATCATCTTTGTCAAAGAACCTTGTGCGCGTAATGTCAAACATTACGCCCGGCGCGATTACATCCATGAGAATATCAGCACGTACTGCGGGAATCGCCGCCACCGGACTTTCGCTTGCGACATTAGTACTAATGTCTACGTGCGTAGCACTCTGGCCCGTTTTTAATACTATGAATAGACTTTGCCCCTCAAACCTGTGGGATTTGATTGACTTTTTAATATCTATTGTTTTAATTAAATCTTTTTTGGTTTTCTTCTCGATAAAAATTTCTTCGGAAGATAAAACCTTGTTTGTATTGTACACCAAAGTTTCAAAATCGTAAAGCCCCCTATTGAATATTTTTATTTCATACTCCGCCCAAGACGCCGTGTGGTCTATGGCCGGCGCGGATTTTTCGATTTTTACAATACTTATAATTTCAGATTCGGGCGGCAGGTTTTTCTGCAACTTTAGTTTGAGAGCGTCCGGCGAAATGTCGTCATAAAGCTCAATGTCAACCAATTCACACTTGCTTTGCGCAAACAGCGGCAGTGCAATGCCCATGGATATTTTCATGCCGGGGTTAAACCCCTGTGAAAACGCCACATTCAAGCCGCTTCGCGCAACGGCTTTGAAAAAAGTACCCTGCCAGTCAAGATGTGAGAAATATCTCAAAATGCCGGTTTTGGTGAGCTTGAGGCGATAGCGCCTAGTGTCACCCTGAACTCGATTCAGGGTCTTGCCGTCTGTACTGGCTGCTAGATCCCGAAACAAGTTCGGGATGACATGAGGTTTCGCTAAGATTTTCTTTGTCTTAAGATTCTTACACACCCCGCAGTTAACACAGCCGGTTTCGCAAGTAGGGGCGGTTTCGCAGGCCTTAAATTCCTTTACAAACCACTCTTTATCAATCCCGACATCAATAAAATCCCACGGAAGCGGTTCATCAAGCGGGTATTGGTGTTCGGCGAGTTCTGCAAGGTTAATCCCGCATTCTTCTGCGGCTTCGTGCCATACGCGCATACTAAAATGCTCTCCCCACGCGTCAAGATAACAGCCTTTTTTGTACAACGCCTCAATATAGCTGCACAATGAAGTATCGCCGCGGGTTAAAACAGCTTCAATCTGCGACACGGCTTTGTCATGGTAGTTCACCTTAACCCCTTTAGGCAGCCTGTCTTTGAGGTAGT
>JAIRZW010000092.1 GCA_031267015.1 Heliobacteriaceae bacterium
CTTCCTGGTGTTTCGTTCGTGATTTTTTCTTTACTATTCGTGCATTGTGTCGGGTAGTTGGTTACCTGGTCAATCTGCAGGATAGATACGATGTTTAAATCGGTCTTTCCGCAAGTCCTGTCAACGATACAGCCCACTGCCGCAACTTCGATTTCAAACTCTTTGAGCGCATCGATTGTTTCGTAAATCGTTTTTGCGGTGGTGATTACGTCCTCGATTATAACGACTTTTTCGCCTTTTGCAAGCGAATATCCGCGTCTTAATTCCATTTTACCGTCTTTTCTTTCAACAAACAAATTCAGTTTGCCTGCCTGTTTTGCTGTCTCGTAACCTATGATTACAGCGCCGATTGCGGGCGATACCACAGTGTCAAACTCAACGCCTGAAAGCTTTTGTGCTAATTCTTTACCGATTTTTTCTGTTAAATCAGGGTATTGGTACAATTTTGCACATTGAAAATAAATATTTGAATGCAGGCCTGACGTAAGACAGAAATGCCCATGAAGCACGCCTTCTGCTTGTTTTAATAATTCTAAAATATTGTTGTTCATAGTTTTCCTTTCGTTTGACCCCTCACCCGCATTTCTTGTGCTCGCTGCGCTTGCACAGAACTGCTCCCTCTCCCTCAAGGGGCGAGGGGAAGGGCGCGTAATTTGTTTTTTAGTTCGTCAAGTGTTGCAAAACCGTTTGTCTGCATAAACGCTTCCAGCTCATCTACAAGTCTTTCGCAGGTGTCAGGGTGGGTGAAGTTTGCCGTACCAACCTGTACAGCCTCCGCGCCGACCGCAAAAAACTCTAAAACGTCTTCCAGAGTGTAGATTCCGCCCATGCCAATGACCGGAATGTTTACGGCTTTTGATATCCGCTCGACCGCGCCGAGCGCAACCGGCTTAACCGCCTTGCCTGAAAGGCCGCCGCGAACATATTCTTTCTTAAATTCGCCGTTTATATAATTTAATTTCAGCCCCAGCGCCTTGACAGTGTTAATCGCTGAAATCGCGTTTGCGCCTGCTTTTTCAGCGGCAATGGCGATTTTTTCGATTGAGGTTACGTTTGGCGTTAATTTTGATGTCAAATGGCCCGAGTAAATCTCTCTAACCCTTGACACAAGCCCGTATAAAGCTTCCTCATCAGTGCCGAATTCAAGGCATCCGCATTTTACGTTCGGGCACGAAAGGTTCAATTCTATTGCTTTTATGCCATTTTTATCGCAGATTTTGGCTAATTCTAAATATTCTTCGACGGTTGAGCCGGCGATGTTGACAATGGTTGATAAGTTGATAAGTTGATAAGTTGATAAGTACTTTTCAATCCCGACATTTTCTAGGCCTATTGAGTTAATCAGGCCGCAATCGGTTTCAAATATCCGCTGCCAGTCATTTCCGGGCCGCGGATGAAGCGAAATCGCTTTTGTTACAGTTGCTCCGAGTTTTGATACGTCGCAAAAAACATCAAATTCATTATTATAGCCATATGTGCCGGAAGCCGCAATTACAGGGTTTTTCAGGGTTAAACCGTTTAAATCAACATTCATTCCCATACGATTTCACCCCCTTCAAATACAGGGCCGTCGTGGCAAATGGTCATATTCTGCACTGTATCGCCTTTTTTAATCTTGATTACGCACCCTTTGCAAACCCCGATTCCACACGCCATAACCTTTTCCAGCGCAAGCTGCGACGGTACTCCGAGCTTACTGATTGCCTTTAGTACGACCGAAGGCCCGCAGGCATAAATGATTTCAGGTTTATAATCCGTGATAAGCCGCTCAAGATGGTCCAAAATTGTACCGCCAATGATTTTTTCATCAGGCTCAAATACTTTTGGTACCTCATCTTCGCTATTGAAGGCGCCGACGAAATGACTCTGTGTTAAAAATTTATTCAGGTAATAAACCGGTGCAATGCCTATACCTGCACCGATTACGAGAGCTTTTTTGTCCTGAATATCAAACCCGTTGCCCAGCGGTCCGGTAAAATCTATTTCGTCGCCGGGCTTCAAACCGGCCAAATACTTGGTTCCTTTACCTTTTTGCCTGAAAAGAACGGTAACCGTGTGTCCGTCAAAATCAGCCACACTAAACGGCCGGCGTAAAGTAAGCCCTTCGCAAAGTATTGAAACAAACTGACCCGGCTTGATTTTCATGGACTGTTTGGGCTCGAAACGCAGGCAGACCGTGTTCTTTGCTATTTCCTTTAACTCTTTGACTGTACCGTTGTGTAACTTTTTCATCCTTGCCTCAAAAAAAAGGAAAAACCCAAGGCTTTTCCTTTTTATATTATTACCTTCTTTTGTCCTTAATCTTCACACTATTATTAAAATAAAAACAAAACATAAAGTCAAGAGGGGGTGGTATAAATGTATATTTTTGTGTTAAAATAATTTCGGAGTTAAAATTAGGGGGTATTTATGGCGGAAAAAGAAGTTTATATCAAGGTTACAAAGGATGGCCCGTATATGGTTTACGGCATGCCGGAGGTTTCGCAGAAGGTTATTTTGATTGATGAAAACGGGATTTCAGTAAAATACGGTAACGGAAAGGTGTTTGAGATTAAGTCAGACCCTGTGGCGCTTTGCCGCTGCGGCAAGTCCCAAAACGCCCCGTTCTGCGACGGCGCTCACGCTGTAACAGGTTTTAGAGGTACGGAAACAGCCGGTTTTGACCCGATTCTGTATGATGCGGAAAAAATAGAAGGCCCGAATCTGGATTTATATGATAATGAGAACTATTGTGCTTATGCGCGGTTTTGCGATGCGCATGGGCGTGTCTGGAACCTAATCGGGGTGGGGCAGCCTAAGACTGACGAATATGCAATAAAAGAAGCAAATGCCTGTCCTGCCGGGCGTTTACTTGTTTTTGACAAAGAAGGAAACATGCTGGAGGAACCTTTGCCTAAGTCAATCGCGGTTCTGGAAGACAGCGGGCTGGAGATTAGCGGGCCGCTGTGGGTTCGCGGTGGAATCCGTGTGGAAAGCGCCGATGGCCAAAGTTACGAGGTTCGCAACCGCCAAACCCTCTGCCGCTGCGGGGTCTCAAGCAACAAACCCTTCTGCAACGGCGCACATGCTTCACTGAAGTTCAAGGCTAAGTATAAATAAACATCTTTAATAATTTTATATAGGATGTCTAAAGACAAGATTTTAATTATTAGGCGGAACATCATTTATCGGCCCTTATGTTGTTAAATATCTTCAAAAGTCCGGATATGACCCGACACCGTAATTGATATGATTGCCTATTCTGATTTTGATACACAGCCTGTTGTGGATATGTTTAAGGACAAAATTAAAAGGTTGGTTTTAATAAGCTTTCAAGAAGATTATGACTTTGAAACCGGAATTAAAAACACGGTTGAATTTGAACTAAAGAAAAATTAAAAAATATGGTAATTAAAAAAAACCGCTCATAGCGGGTCTTTTAGAATGGTGCCGCGTCTCGGAATTGAACCAAGGACACAGGGATTTTCAGTCCCCCGCTCTACCAACTGAGCTAACGCGGCAGGTTTATTCAATTTTGACGATTGGCAGAGCAAGCTCTACATAATATCAATCCGTTTCGCCTTCGGCTCCACTGGGGGAGCTAACGCGGCATATCTTTATCATACATGCTAAAAGACTTCCGTCAAGAACCTGATTGAGGTGCAAGGTATAAAGTTACGTTGCGGCCTTCTAACAGAGGCTTTTTCTCCACCGTTACCGGCTGGTCTTCAAGGTCCGACAAAAACCGGTTTGCAAGGTCAAACGCAAGGTTTGAATGCTGCATCTCACGCCCGCGAAGCATGACAACAATTTTTACCTTATTACCCTGTGATATGAATTTTTTTATATTATTAATCCGAACCTGATAATCATGAGTGTCAATCTTATATCTGACCTTTACTTCCTTAACTTCAACAGTGTGCTGCTTCTTTTTGGCTTCTTTTGCCCGTTTTTCCTGATCATATTTATATTTGCCATAATCAAGAATCTTTGCAACCGGAGGCTCTTGGTTCGGGTTGATTAAAACCAAGTCCAAACCCGCATCGTATGCCATTTGCTGCGCTTTAGATGTTTCAATAACCCCATAATTGTTTCCCTTGTCGTCAATTAGTCTCACTTCTTTTGAACGTATTCTATTGTTCATTATAATCTGGTCTTTGTCCTTGTTAAATCTGTTATCGGTAGCTATTGTTACATCTCCTTTAATTTACTTTCACAGTTCCAATAATACCACAATAATGACGTATAAGCTTGTATGTAACAAAATGTAAACTTTACGGCTAAATTTTTATTATGCTATAATGAGAGTATGAAAAAAATACTGTCATTATTTGCTGTTTTGTTTTTTGCCCTGCCGGTATTTGCGCTGGAGGTTATATACCCGCGTACGACTATGCCTGCAATTTCCTCTGCAGCAACGTTTTTTATCGGGAACACAAAATCGCCGTTAAAGATTAACGGTAATGACGTAATCGTGCATCCTTCGGGCGGTTTCGCGTATTTTACGCAGCTTGACAGCGGAAGAAACGTGTTTACACTGGAATCAGGAAGCGATA
>JAIRZW010000192.1 GCA_031267015.1 Heliobacteriaceae bacterium
TTTCAGTGTCATGGGGTTGTAATATCCTGAATCCACGGTATATCTGAAAATCTCCCCGATTGCGGGTGAATCAGGCCCGAGCAGCGGCACAACCCCGTCCGGCAAATCCGCCTGATGAATGCGTTCCAGCACTTGCTGCCTTATCAGCGGCGACTCAAGCCCGTCCGCAAAAACAACTTTTATAACCGAAAGCCCCAGCAGCGAGCTTGAATACAGCTTTTGCTCGTTCGGAATCCCGTTCAGTTCTTTTTCCAGCGGAATAGTCGCAAGCCGCTCAATATCCTCGGCAGACTTGCCCGGCATCTGCGTAATCACCTGCACCATGGGGTTTGTAAAATCAGGATATGCCTCAATATCCATTGTTTTAAGAGCATAAAGCCCTGCCAAAAGCAGCAGCCCCGCAACAGTTGCAGCAACAAATTTACGCCGTATCGAAAATTTAATAAGATTATTAAACAGCTTCATCCGGCCTGAGCTCCTCAATATTGACGTCTTGTTTTATCAATTCAAATTCTTCGGTGTTGACCTGCCGTAAAAAGTCAATCCAGCAATCGTAATAATCGGTAAGAGCCCCTGTATAGCCGACCGCTATTGACCTGTACGCCTGTTCCATGACTATAAGCGACGTTATATTTGTTTTTCCGACCTCGTAACTTTTTTTGGAAATCCGTATCAATTCCCCGGAATCCTTCAAAAGCTTGTCGTTGTAATAATTTACATTAATTTTCGCTGTTACAAGCTGCTCATACGCGCTGTGCAAATCATTCAGCGCCTTGTTCCTTGTCGAAGCCAGGTTTAACTGTGCCTGCTCCACCTGAATTTTGGCATTTTTGATTTCCGGCGAATAATTGTAGAAAAACGGCAGATTCACAAGGCTTGCGCCCACATAGCCGCCGGAAAGATACCTGTCCTGCTCGGAATAATTCTTCGGCTGGTACCCGTAGCCGCCCTGAATCTGTAAGTCCGGAATCCGCTGGCGCGTCACGGTAACAAGGTTTTTCTTTGCAACTTCGACTTCATTTTGTGCAATTTTTATATCAAAACGTTTTTCAAGCGTGTTTTCGGAAATGCTGTCAAACCTCGGAAAATTATCCTTTAAATCCGGAATTTTTATATCAATAAATGAATTTGTAAGAAGTTCGTCTTCGGTATCAAAAAGCGTTTGCGGGTTATTTTTAGGGTTAAGCGCTCTGTTAAAGCCAAAAAGCGCGCTTTTAACATCCGCTCTTGCGGAATTCACCTCGGTAATCATCTGGTTTAAGGCAATTTTGGCCTGAATAACTTCAATTTCGGGTGCGGCGCCTGCGTCAACGCGTTTTTGTGCGATTAGCATAAGCTCCTCAAGAAGCTGCTGCTGCTGTTCAAGGCAGTTCAGAATTGATTTTGCCGCAACAAGATTAACATAAGCCTGCCGGACATCCATTTTTACGCCAAACACGCTCAGTGCAGTATTTTCCTTTGTTAATTGCAGGGCTGCTTTTGCCATTTTTTTGCGCGCCCCCCGTTTCAACACTTCAACTGTCTGGGTAAAACCGAATGTCTGCGGATTTCCGCGGCCTGCCGCGCCAAAGTTATGAAACATGTTGAATTCAGGATTCTGAAGCCGGTTTGCAGCCTTAACGCTGTTTTTTGCAATATCCACATCCATTTTGGCTGACTCAATGTCAATATTATTTGTAACCGCAATATTTACAGCAGTCTGAAGGTCAATTTTCCTGACATCCTGCGCTATTGCAGATTCAGGCAAGGCGAAAACCAAAATTCCTAAAAAAATCAAAAACTTCTTCATACCGGAATTATATCATGAACTATAATTTTTCCTTACTTTTTGGCGTAAAAAATATTTTAATTTTTTCCCATGTTGTCATTTTTGAAATTTCTTCTTTTCTTTGCTCCTCAACGATTTCCTCGTCAGACGGAAGCGTTGAAACAAATTCCTGCGCCTGTTCGATTTCGGAAGCAAGGGCAAGCCATTTAAAAGACTTAACCAGCGATAAAGGTTTTGCGGCATCTCCTCTTAAAACAACCTGAAATTTCGTTGTTGACATTACGCCGTAACTATCTTCAAAATTGGGGATTGCATCTATTTCTTCCTGAGTTACCTGCTCTGTAAAGAGTGAGAAGGCTTTTGCAGCCATAAAGTTCAATCCTGGCGTGACTTTAACAAGGTTAACCGGGTTAACTGCCGCAATCGGGCCGAGTAGATTGGAGATTTGGGACGCAAGCCTTGCACGAAGCTTCATATCAACCTGATTGGTCAGAAGGTTCATTGTTCCGCCGATGTGCATACACAGAACGTCGCCGAATGAAGTTACCGGGTCAAGGGTTACCGCGCCGTTTTTGAAAGTCAAATGACCGTCAAGTATGTGATAGTGCGAAGTATTAATCGAAGTTATATTATTTATAATCCCGCCCAATGCAGTCTGGAAAAACTCCGAATCTCTGATGTTTTCTGCCAGAATAAGGTTTTCCAGTTTCCCGAAAGGCCCGAGCTGGCCGTCTTTGATTTCAAAGTTAACCTCTCCGGCAAGAGTGCGCATCTGTTCTTCCATTGTTGTTCCGCGCAGGGTCAGGTCAGTGTTAAACGAAACCGTGCCCGTAAGCGCATCTTTCATGTTGGCAAGAATCAAAAGCGCGTTTTCGCAGTTTATCCCGGAACCGTTAAGCCTGATTCCCAAGACCGTGTTAAGAAGGTTTGCGGAAACGTTTCCGTTGATAACCCCGTTAAACGTCCGTGTGCTAAGGTTATTCAAATAAACAACGTTTCTGTGCATTGAGATTCTGCCTGCGGTGTCGGTCAGAACAATCGGATTTGCGGTTAATCTTGCGATATTAACCGTACCGTCTCTGATGATTACCGGAATATCCGCAGGTGTGCCGGGCTTAGCAGGAGGATTGAATTTCATTGCCGCGTCCGCGGTTTTCATTAATTTATCAACATCAAGATTTCCCGATTGAAAGGCCAAGTTTGAAATAACCAACACGGGCGAAGGGTTCAGATTAATTGTCATATCGGCTTTCATGTCAGAATCGTTTACAACTAAGCCTTCTGTTCCGGCATCAAGCGCCTTGCCTCTGAAAGCCAGACTAGCCCTGTCCATTGACACGAACAGTTCGGGTATTGATAAGCCGGAAATCTCAAACCCGCCGCGGTATCTCGGAGAATCAGCATTTGCAAATATGAACATTTGCCCCCCGAGCTTCAGCGCAGAATCTCTGAACGCAGGAAACGAAACATTTAATTCTTCCGGAATACGCACCTTAATCAGGTTGATTAAGGGAACTGATTTGTTAAGTCTTGAAATTGTACCGCTGACGCTTGCGACCTCAGTCATATCGGTTACGTCGTTCTGAGAAAGCGCAGTATTGCTTATAAAAATCCCCGTATCGCGGATATTCAGGCGGTCGCCTTTTAAAAGGATTTTTGCCTGCATAATTGTCTGTTTGCCAAGCATTGATTCAATATCCACGGGCGTAAAATAATTGTTTTCATCGCACGTAATTTGAGCGATGAAGTCTTGTTTTTTATCCGTGCCGGTTAAAGAAACCTTCATCGGAATAACACCGCTGGCCTTCAAAAACGGCGCTGCCTGCGGGCCTGCAAGTTTTTTCAAATCCGCCGCGCTCAATGAACCCTTAGCGTCAAAATTTATAAAAGGTTTTTTCATATAATCCGTGACGCCTGCGGCAAAACTTATCAATGAAGCGTTATTGATTTTGATTTCGGAACCCTCAACGGTAATATCTTTAGCGTCAACTTTCACAACCAGCTTAGGGTTTGAGACCACCGAACCGGTTGCAGGCACAAGGATTTTCAAATTACTGTTGTCAAACTCCCCGCTGATGTTTTTGAAATCCGACACAAACGCAGCTTTTGCAAGCTCA
>JAIRZW010000200.1 GCA_031267015.1 Heliobacteriaceae bacterium
TTTCGGTGGTGGAAACGTTGCTATGGACGCTGCACGAACTGCGGTGCGCGTGGGGTTTGAAGAAGTTTACATAGTCTACCGCCGGACTGAAAAAGAGCTTCCGGCGCGGCTTGAGGAGATTCGCCACGCAAAAGAAGAAGGAGTTATTTTTAAGTTCCTTTATTCGCCGGTCGAAATTTTTGGCGAAGACGGCTATGTTACGGGCGTTAAGCTGGAAGTCATGGAGCTTGGCGAGCCTGACGCGAGCGGCCGCCAGCGGCCTGTTTCAACCGGAAAACTTGAAACAATCGCTCTTGACACGGTAATCGTAGCGCTCGGAACCGGTCCAAACCCTATTATACAGCGTTCTGCCGAGAAGGAAGGCCTTGAAATCATTACAGATAAATGGGGCTACATAACCGTTGACGATGAAAAGTGTGCTACGTCTCTTGAAGCGGTTTATGCGGGCGGGGATGTTGCGCCGACCGGTGAATCCAACGCAATCAACGCCATGGGCGCCGGCAAAAAGGCCGCCAAAGCAATTAATGAGTTATTGAAAAGTGAATAGTGAGTGGTAAATGGTGAATCGTTCAATTAAGATTATAATTATTCTGTTAAGTCTGCTGGGGTCGACTGCAACGGCGTTTGACCTTGAGCCTGTGCCGCGGCTTGATCAGGGCACTTTGCCGCCGCTGCCGAAGACGGTGCCGTCGCCGCAGCCTTCTGCCCCCCTTGCTAAAGGGGGGCAGACCGCTTCAGCGGTGGGGGGATTCTACAAAAAAGGAACGAAATTCCGCGTTAAGTCAACCGGTGTTATTTCCGATACGCTTAAGGAGGGTTCGCGCGTGTATTTCAAGGGCAAGGACGGAACCACATTCGGCGCGGTTGTGGTTAACGCTCACCCGCCGCAGTTTACCGGCAACGGCGGACTCGTTGTGCTTATGGTCGAAACCATGGGTTCAAGTTCTGCTCATGCCAGGATTACCAAGGCAAACCATAAAAAAATCTTTCTCAACAATATCAAAGGCAAGCGAAGCTATCTTAAAGGCGTTTCCGATTCGACAAAACCGGGCAGAATTTTCTACGATAACATGAGACGCACGACCGGCGTGCTTGCAGCGAACAAGTTTACAATGATTCTGACCCCTTTCACCGCAGCAGCGGGCGTGTTGGTTTACGGCGTGAACATGGCCGGTTCGCCCATATTTGCGGTTTTTTCAAAAGGCGGGCAGCTCTCAATCCCGGCAGGCTCGGAGTTTGAAGTTAAGTTACTTGAAGATATTTACAACTAAAAAAATTATGGTATAATGGGTTTGTAAAGGGGCATGGTGTGAAAAGTTCAACTATCAGAAGATCAAACTTATCTAAGGAAAAAATGGCGGTCATAGAGGCGCTTTCCAAGTATAGACAGGAATCAGCTTATGACAGTTCGCCGAATGTCTATGTCCGCTCAGGCAGCCATGTGCCTGCGGCAAAGTCAAGCCGTGAGGAAGAACTTGACAGGCTCTGGCGGAATTTCAGAATAAGCCAGCGCACTGATAAGTCGCCGAACGTTTATGTTGCGGCGGGTTTTATTGCCGGCGCTGTTGTTATGCTTGCGCTGTCTGCGCTGATTAGTTTTTCTGCGCGCGGAATTGATAACCACACAGTTATCAAGCCTAAAAAAGCGAAAATGAGTGTAAATCTGATTCCGTCGTCTGCGCAAAAGGTTCAGGCTACCGCAAGTGAGGTTTATACAGTGCAGAGCGGGGATACAATGGAAAGCATTCAAATGCGGTTCTATGGCTTGCACAGCCCGGAAAAATTAAAAACGATTTTGGAAGCAAACGGGATTGACAACCCGCACAAGCTTTCAATCGGACAAAAGTTAACAATACCTATGGACTAGTAATTCGTGTCCTATCTTTCTACTGGAGTATTCCCAATAATATTATGTTTTAGGTTTATGGATAAAATATTTAAGAGAACAAACAAATTTAACGCAAGAACAACTTGCGGAAAAAGCTGATATTAGTCTTGATTATCTTGGTAAGATTGAAGTGAGTATAAATAAACCCGGTCTGAAAACAGTTTTTAAAATAGCAAGAGCATTGAAAATACGCGTAAAAGATTTATTTGATTTTTAATGCTGATATTTGCCCTGTGCGTCGGGGGATAGGTTAACGCTTGACAAATTTCATGTTTTCTTATATACTAACCGGTAGTTACAAATTGTAACAGATAGGAGAAATGTATGAAAAAAGGTTTTACTTTGGCTGAAGTTTTAATTACTTTGGGAATTATAGGCGTTGTTGCGGCGTTGACGCTGCCAAGCCTTATTGCTAATTATCAAAAAAAGCAAACAGTTGTGAAGCTTAAAAGGTTCTATACCATAATGAATCAGGCAATAAGGCTTTCAGAAATCGACAACGGCCCGGCTGAGGATTGGATTTACCCTGTGCTAAATGACGATTACACCTCAATGCGAGTGTTTTATGACAGATACTTTGCAAATTATATTGTGTCAACAAAAGTTAAAAGTTGCAGGCTCCCCGAAACTACTGTTGATTGGGTATGTATATATTACTTTGATGGAACAGCAGCCCTAATGAGAAATTCTAACGGGATTGACATACTTTTTTACCCAAATGCAAAATATATAAATCAGAACTTTTCTTTTAATGGCAGACACAGATTTGCATTTAATTTTAACAAAGCCAATACGGGTGTTTCAAAAATACAGCAATACCAGATTGAACCATACACGCACCAGTGGGACGGAACGCGGGCCGGGTTAATTTTTCATTCAGGATACGGGTGCAGAAAAGGGGCTTATACTATCGGGAACTTTTGTGCAAAATTAATCCAATACGACGGCTGGGAAATTAAAGACGATTATCCTTGGTAAGCCACAACCTTGAACCCCTCACCTCGTCGCCCTACGGGCTCCTTTCCTCTCCCACAGGGGGCGAGGAAGAATTTCAAAATCTAATTTGAGTGGACGATTATCCGTGGTGATTAGTATATTTTCTGTCTTTTAACTCGTCCGGCAGGAATTGCTGGTATTGTTCAGGAGCGTCGTGAGAGTAAACGTAGCCCTCGCCGAAGCCGTATTTTTTAGCGTCTTTGTAATGGCAGTCGCGCAAGTGCATTGGCGGCGGGTAATCCTTTCCGGATGCAATGTCGTTTAATGCCATGTCGATTGCGCAAACCGTTTCATTGGATTTTTTTGCGCGCGCAACATAAATTACTGCCTGCGCAAGCGGGATTCTGCCTTCCGGCAGGCCTAAAAGCTCGACTGCCCTGTGGGCATTTAAGGCAACGTTTAAGGCGTTCGGGTCTGCGTTTCCGACGTCTTCGGCCGCGCAGGTAATCAGCCGCCGCGCAATAAAACGCGGGTCTTCGCCGGCCGCAATCATTTTTGCCAGATAATAAACCGCCGCGTCAGCGTCTGAGCCGCGCAAGCTTTTTTGAAACGCCGAAGCATGGTCATAGTGCTCGTCCTGCGAATAGCGTGTTTTGTGCTGCTGGCAGATTTTTTCGATAAGTTCAACAGTCAGGTTGCGCCGGTCGTCGCGCAGGTCGCTTGCGAAGTAGGAATTTTCAACCACATTCAAAGCATAGCGCGCGTCCCCGCGTGCAAGGTTTACGATAAAGTCCATGACGCCGTCACGTTCGTCATTGGGTTCATCGGTCTTCCCAATACATTTACCCCCACAGTCCATGGGCAAGTGGTTTTTTGCAAGGTACCCAAAACCCTTGTTAATAATCTGTTTCATGCTCTCGTCGTCAATGGAATTCAGCCGGATTACCTGCAAGCGCGACAGCAGTGCCGGAACTACCTGAAACGACGGGTTTTCAGTCGTAGAGCCGATTAAAAATAAAGTTCCGTTTTCAAGGTGCGGCAAAAGCGCGTCCTGCTGGGTTTTGGAATACCGGTGAATCTCGTCGATAAACAAAATCGTTTTTGTGCCGCTGCGCAATGACATTTTTGCCGCCTCGACCGCCTCTTTAATGTCTTTGACGCCTGAGGTTACGGCCGACATCTCGATAAACTGCGCATTTGTCTTGGTCGCAATCAGCCGCGCAAGCGTGGTCTTGCCGCAGCCAGGCGGGCCCCATAAAATCAGCGAAAATAATCGGTTTGTCTTAAGCAAATTCAAAAGCGGGCTGTTTTGCGCAATTACATTGCTCTGGCCCAAAAATTCCTCAACAGTTTTCGGCCGCAAAAGCTCTGCCAGCGGGATTTGCTTGTTTTGGTTTTCCAGTTCCGTAAAAAGATTGCTCATGATATAATTATAACATGTTTAGGAAATTAATTGTAATTATTGTTTGTTTTATTTTGGCGGGCTGTATAGCCCCCCTTATTAAGGGGGGTAGGGGGGATGGCAGTGAAGTAACATTCTGGACGCTTCAGATGAACGACTTTGCGCCGTACATGAACAGTGTAATCGCTGAATTTGAGGCGCAAAACCCGGGTATGAAAATCAAATGGGTGGACGTGCCGTTTTCCGAAGGCGAAAAACGCACGCTTGCCGCGATTTTGAGCGATAACCCGCCGGACTTAATCAATCTTAACCCTGATTTTTCCGCGCTTTTGGCGCAAAGAGGCGCGTTGCAGGAAATTGACCCCACGCAGACAGGACAGTTTAATCAGGAAATCCTGAATACGCTTAAATACAACGACAAACTCTATTCTCTGCCGTGGTATGCGACTTCGGCCGTGACTATTTACAACAAAAAACTTCTCGCCAGCTTGTCCGTGCCGAAAACTTACGAAGATTTGGGCAAAATTGCGCCTGTAATCAGGCAAAAAACAGGCGCGTACGCCTTCATGCCGAATCTGACCGAAAATGACACAATGCCGCGGATTTTAAACAAATACCCAAAAGACAAAGAAGACGCTGTATTTGACTATTTCAGGAAGCTTTATAAAGAAGACTTAATCCCAAAAGAATCCATAACCCAGACCCAGCGCGAGGCGCTTGAAAAATACATGTCAGGCCAAATTGTGTTTTTGCAGGCCGGGCCGAATTTCCTGCTACAGATTAAGGAAAATGCGCCCGCAACCTACGCTGAAACTGATGTTGCGCCGCAGATTACCGGTGAGCTTGGCCAGAACGATTTTTCCCTGATGAACCTCGTAATCCCTTCGCGCGCGCGCCACAAAGAAGAAGCCCTGAAATTCGCACTGTTCCTTACAAACGAAAAAAATCAGCTTGAATTGGCAAAGCTTACCAATATCCTTGCCGTGAACCAAAAAGCGCTCCAAGATGAGTTTTATACAAAGTATGATGATTTGCCTTCAAAAGCCCGCGTCATTAGCGCAAAACAGTTAAACAAAGTCAATCCGGTATTCCTGCCCGCGCGAAATCAAAAAGAAATTAACACACAAATTAACCTGAAAATTCAAAAGTTATTGTTGGACTAGCAGAAGAAGCCGCCGCCGAACGGGTTCATCATGAACGGGTTGCCGAAAGAACCGCATCCAAACGGGCTCATTCCCATGCTGCTCATCCCAAACATGCTGCCGCCGCACATTCCACCCATGCCGAACGGATTGCCCATGCCATACATTCCCATGCCGCTCATTCCAAACATGCTGCCGCCGCACATTCCGCCCATGCCGAACGGATTGCCCATGCCCATCATACCCATACTGTACATCGGCATACCGAAGCCCATACCGCCGGACATCATTTGATTCATCATGCCAACGCCGAACAAGCCTGTATAGCCCATCATGTTTGATTGAGGTGTGCTCCAGCCCGCTAAATTGTTTATAGTATGGCCCATAAGCGCCGCACCCGGGCCGTAATCGCGTCCCATGGCCTGCGCGGTCTCGACGCGGCCTGCATTAAGCGCCCAAATCGAACTGCCGCTGAACAGCGCTTCGTCGTTTGTTGCGCCGTCCCGTTTAGCGTCCATATAATTATTAACGCCGCCTAAGCCCGCGTTAAGGTGGTTTAATCCATATATCCAGTTGTCTAAACCCATGGTTATCCTCGTAATTATATACTCTTGTATATATTAAGTATATATTAACCAAAAAATTGCCTTTATAGCAAAAATACTCTTAATAAAAGTTTACAATAATCTTGCTACTTTTTTCTTTTTGCATCGCA
>JAIRZW010000202.1 GCA_031267015.1 Heliobacteriaceae bacterium
CATAATACGTCACCCTGAATTTATCATTAAAGTCATAAAATTCATCTATTATAAGTATTAAATTATCCATAAGTTCATTATATAATAAAAACATTGACACGTATTAAAATATAGTATAAAATTGAGGTTAAGATGGCTAGTAATAAATTGAGCAGTGATGTAGGAAAAAAAATCGTTGAGGCGTTGAAAAAACAGTCTGACGTTGAGATTCAGCATGCGGTAGAACACCCTGCAATCCAATATCAGGAAATAGAATTCGTGGACGAGCCTGCTGAAGAACTTACACCGGCAGCTTATAACCCTCCGCCGGCAATTCAACCCCAGATTCAGCCGCAAATTCAACCTTCTATCCAGCCGCTGCCAATGCCGGGAATCGCCCATAATACTTTTGACAAAGACAGCCTGAACGATTTTGAAGGGTTTGAAATCCCTACAAATGTAGCTGTTTTAAGACAGCTTATCAGCCAGCTGCCGTCCGGCGTGACAAAACAGACCGGCGCACAGATAATCAAGCAGACAATGGAAGCCCTTGGAATCTCCATGAAAAGCGTTCTGCAAGAAGCGCAGCAGGTTCAGGAAAGCCTGACTAATTCATCAAAAGAATGCCAGTCAAGCATTGCGGAATACAAACGTCAAATCATTGTTCTTGAGCAGCAGTCACAAAAATTCCAAAAACAATATTCCGCTCTCAATGATATTATAAGCTTATTTGTCCAGACCGGCAACTATTAGAAACTATACCTGAATGTGCTTTCAATACGCTTATTAAGCATTTCCAGACATCCTTGTTTTTCAGTTTCAATCATTTTCAAACGTATCATATATTGAGCCTTCTGCGCTTCTAATTTCTGCTCTAACACCTTAAGCTTAGCCATTCTCTGGGCTAACATTTTACTCACGGGTGAATCAGGGTCATAATCAGTACCAACCTGCATTAAATCAGAATTTGACTGGGAAAGCGTCATCATGGTCTGCGTGATTAACTGGATTTTGTACTCCAAGTCTAACGCTGACTGCGAAAGATACCCTAATCTGATTGTAGCTGTGATTAATCCCATTTCGGTTTCCCTTTATCTGGTTTCGTTAAGATTGTTTCCTTTCAAGAAACTGTGTTGGTTGTTTTCAGCTATCAATTGTTCCATTTTGTTAAACTGGTGGCGGTGGTAATTCAACCTGTACTGCGCCATTTTAAGCTTTTTTTTCATGGTCAGAAAGTCTTTTATTCCTTCTACAACTGATTCTTTTAGCACCCTTAGCGGGTTTTTCCTGATAAGGAAGTTTTTTGAATATATCAGGAAATCTAAGATTCTTTTTATATTCATCTCTAAAGTTTCACGAAGCATATTTTTCCTTACACTTTAGACCTACATGTATATTAAAACCGCCCGCCCATAAAAATTGCCATGTATGTTACGGTTTCTTAACACTTTAGCCTAAATTTACTGTCTTTATAATATATAACGGCTCAAAACCAAAAAAACTTTAAAAAATCGGCTATCTGCTGTACAAAAATATTTTACATAAATATACATTACCCCTAGCAAAATTTTTTTTCAGGGTTTTTATATGAAATATATTATGCAGATAAATTCAGTCAATAGTAATCAAAACCCAAGCTTTCAGAGCGCTTATTTAACCCTGTCCGAAAAAAACCTCGGAAAACACATTGAAAAACATGTTGTAGAAGCGTTTAATAAAAACCTTCTTCCGGTACTTAAAGATTCTGTTCATTTAAACAAATTTAAAGGGATAGCCGAAACTTCCGACTTTTGGGCGCTCGGCGGGGGTGAAGGCTCAAGATTCCGGCCTTTGGCAAGAGCTTTCACCAGCCTGACGGGTATTCCGGCAAACAAAATCAGCTTTCCGATTCCGCTCAACGAAAAAGTCTGCGTACACATGTCCGATTGGGCGCTGGCAGCAGGTGCACCGTTTGCACAAAAAGACGGCGGAATAATTCCGGTAGTTGAACCAACTTCGTCCGGTTTATTCTGCGGCATAATTAAACACTATACGAATAATCCCGCAAAAAATGTCATTATACACTACGGCGACAATGTTTTTAATACAAAACAGGGTGAATTAATGACATTTGCAAAAGATGTTATTGAAAATCCGAATCTACGGCTGGGACACGTCGGGGTAAAAAGAACTCCCGAAGATACCGCAAACGTATTCGGCATATACGGTATTACCAAAAGATTTAAGAATTCAGATGATATTTATCATACAGCATGCTTTGTCAACAAGCCGGAAATCGAAATTGCAAAAAAAATGGTCACGCCGGAAGGTTATTGTCCTACTAATACAGGTTTTATTGTTTTTAAAAAAGAAGCAATTGAAGAACTTCTCAAAGCTTTAAAAGAAAACCCTGATTTAATTAAAAGAAATGATATTGACATTTATGACTGCGCTAAAGCTGCAGACTGGGCGAAAAGAACATTCGGACCCGAAAGGTCGGTAGTGAAAGCGCTGCCCAAAAAAACCTGGGAAGACGTTGGTTCGCCAACACCATTTTTCAAATTCCTGAATAGAGTTAAAAAAGATGAGTTCCTTAATGAGTTTGGCGATTTAAAAAGTGCAATTCAGAAGTCTGTTAATAACCGTTTCTGGTATTCCGGCAACAGAGGTGAACTGCTGCTGGACGCAGGTAAAAAAGGCCTAAACGGAGTCAACTCCAGAGGATATCCGGTAATCGACGGCGTAAAAATCATCGCCTAGTCCAAAATCAGGCTGAACGCCAGATTTTCGACAATAGTATTAATATTCATGTTCAATTTAAGCTGCTTTTTAGCGGTCTCAATTGGGGGTAAATGAGGAGGGGGGAATGAAAGGGTGCAGTAAAGGTAGTTTTGCATTTGTGTAAACACTTCCAAAGCGTCGTTTTCTTTGGTTAATGCCAAAATCTTGTCAATAAATTCCAAAACCTGTGCACGTTCAATCTCCAAATACCAATCCATAAGGTCTTTTACCAATGCAAAATCTCTATTCTCGTCTTTTGTTGACGGCACAAAAAAGCTTTGCGCGCGAGAGATTATCGTGGAAATCATGTCCGACTTGTCTTTTGTCAAAAAGAAAAACGTCGTGTTTGAAGGCGGTTCTTCAAAGGTTTTCAGCAGAGCATTGGCAGTTTCCGCCTGAAAATTCGTTTCATTCAGCCCGCAAACGTTTCCTTCTTTGTCCTTGTCACAGAAAATCAAAACCCTGTGATAATCTGAGGTTACGAGCAGGTTGTTCTTAATCATGCGCGCCTGCGCCACGGAAATTACCGTGCTTGAGTCATCATCCGGAGGTTTGTTGTCAACTTTTGAGATAGTCAAGACCGCCGGGTGCTTGTTTTCACGAATCCATTTACAGTTGAGGCATTGACAATCTTCTTTACCCTCTCCCAGCTCCATTTGGTTTTTGAAAGTCTCCCTCTCCCTCTGGGTGAGGGTTGGGAGAGGGTCGGGGTGAGGGTTACACGTGCAGTTAAGTTTGCGCGCAATCTCCAGCGCCAAATCATACTGCGCTTGTAAATCAGAACCGTAAAACAAAATACAGTGCGCAAGTTTGCCGGTTTCAGCCGCGGTTTGGAAGTAATCATTTAAGAAAGGCATTTTCTATCTCCTTTTCCATATCACCGGTAAGCCCTGATTTTATGCGGAATTCCGCGTCCGTAAGATTCTGTTTGAGCTTCACAAGGTCTTTCAGCGGCGTATTTTTAAGCTTTTGAAGTGTAAGCTTGGCGACATATTCGTGCATGCCCTGACAGGTTGAGGTGGATTTCAGCGTAATCCAGCGTCTGACCATGGTTTGCAATGCAGACAAAATCTCCATTGCATATTTTTTATCAAGAAGCTTGCGGTACTCCAAAAGCGCCTTGTCCTTCTCGTTTTGCATTAAATAATCCGAAAATGCGAACAAATCCTCGTTAGAAATACAAATTTCGCGCACCATTTCAGCGGTAACAACGTCGCCCGGGTGCGCAAGCAATTTCAGCTTATCTAATTCCGCATCAAATTGGCGCAAGTTATTTCCTATTTGCGAAACAAGCGCTTTAAGCGCGTCCGGTTTGAGACTGAGCCCCTTTGACCTGCCCTGCTTTGTAATCCACGCTTCCAATTCCGCGGTTTTGTACGTAGGAATCACCGGAAACTCTTTTGCATTGTGCTTTGAAAGCATTTTAAATAATTTCTTCCTGCTGTCGGGCTTTAGCGCCGCAACAAGTACCACATCAAGATTTTCACTTACGCTTTTCAGCGCGTCTTCAAGCTCTTCAATCTGATTGTCTTCAAGTCCTTTTGAAAAATACCCCGCAATATCAATCACCACAAGCATTTTGCCGAACATCATCGGCGTAGAGCGCGTAATCGCAATAAGGTCAGGGAATTTCGGATTACTGTACGTCTTAAAACTCATGTCAAGAAAATTCTTATCGAGCCCGCTTTTAAGCTTGCCGATTTCCTTCTCAATATTAAAATCTTCTTCGCCGTAGTAGAAATATACTGTCATTTTATTCCTTCATGTCATTGCGAGGAGGACTTGTCCGACGAAGCAATCCAGTATAATTTCTGGATTGCCGCGCGACCGAAGGTCGCTCGCAATGACATTATTAACTTTCTATTAAAAGACTTGCGCCGATAACGCCGGCCGTGTTACCAAGCTGTGCCGGAACCACTTCCACCTTGTCGCCTGCGATTTTCATTGCGCGGCTTTTAAGTGTCTCAACAAGCGGTTTCATAAGCAAATCCCCTGCGTCCGCAACCCCGCCGCCAATTATGATTCTTTCGGGGTTTAACAGGTTAACCACGCTTGCAAGGCCGATTCCGATGTATTCGGCCATGATTCTGAAAATCGTAATCGCAACCGGGTCGCCTGCTTTTGCAGCCTCTGACACGATAAACGGCGTGATTTCAGGGTTTGCCATTTCGCGGAATTTCGCTGACTTT
>JAIRZW010000057.1 GCA_031267015.1 Heliobacteriaceae bacterium
GTTTTTTCGCGTATATCTTTAAGTTTCATTGTATTGGTTCCTTCTCTATTATCTTAACTTTGATAGGAAGCTTTTGCGCTGCAAGTTCTAACGCTCTTACCGCAATGTCCCGGTCAAAGTAATCAAGTTCAAATAATATTCTTCTCGGCTTTACTACCGCTACCCAGTATTCCAGGTTGCCTTTGCCTGAACCCATACGGGTTTCAGCGGGTTTGGCCGTAATCGGTTTGTCAGGGAAAATCTTAATCCAGACATTACCGCCCCGCTTAATCTCACGGGTCATTGCACGACGGGCCGCCTCGATTTGTCTGCTGGTTATCCAGCCCGGCTCGACCGCCTGTATTGCATATTTGCCAAATTCAAAGTCCACCCCGCGGGTTTCGTGACCTTTCATGCGGCCTTTCATCATTTTTCTGTATTTTGTCTTTTTCGGTTGAAGCATTTTTTTTATCCTTTATTATTATTGCTATGAGGTTACCCCTCACCCGAAACACTAAATTCACCTACGGTTCATTAAGTGTTTCTCCCTCTCCCACCTGGGGCGAGGAGAATTTACTATTCTGTTTCTATTGCTTTGCGTCTTGGGCGTCTGTCGCCTCTGTCGCCGCGGCCTGACGGTTTATCTGATGCCGAAGCTTTGCCGCCGCGAGCGGATTGACCGCCTGATTTTATGTTCTGGTCTGCTTTTTCTCCAGGCATTAAGTTGCCTTTGAAAACCCACACCTTTACGCCGATTTTGCCCATTACGGTATCTGCTTCGGTGAAGCCGTAATCCACATCCGCACGCAATGTTTGAAGCGGGATTCTGCCTTCTTTTGCCCATTCTGAACGCGCAATCTCCGCGCCCCCCAAACGGCCTGATACCATAACTTTTATACCTTGTGCGCCTGCGCGCATTGTACGCTGCATTGACTGTTTCATTGCGCGTCTGAATGCCACACGTTTTTCAAGCTGCTGGGCGATTGCTTCTGCCACTAATTGAGCGTCAGCGTCGATTCTTGCAACTTCAACAACATTGATAACAACTTGTTTGCCAATGTATTTTGAAACGTCTTTTTTCAAGTCGTCGATACCTTGTCCGCCGCGGCCTACCACGATACCCGGTTTTGCAGTTGATACGGTAATCGTTATATTCTGCGCCTTTCTGGCGATGAAAATCTTTGAAACGCCTGCGGTGTAAAGTTTTTTCTTGATGTATTTTCTGATACGCGCGTCTTCTGCAACGAATTCGCCGTAATCTTTCACCTTAGCAAACCATGTGCTTACCCATGGCTGGATGATTCCTATTCTAAATCCGGTTGGATGTGTTTTCTGTCCCATCTTTTTTAACCAAGCTTACGATTTTTCGCAAGCCGCCTTTCATTATTTATTTGTGTTACTTTCACTATTACCTTATTATCGGCTTTATTTTGTCAACGCACTCGGAGCTTCGCTCCTCGCACCTGTTTTGCTTTATTAGCTGTTGATGTTGCTGACCTTTAGTGTCAAATGTGACGTACGTTTCAGTCTTGAATACATACGGCCTTGTGCTCTTGGTCTTGCGCGTTTGTAGGTTACGCTTTCGTCCGCGAAGATTTCGGAAATCTTCAGCGAATCCGCTTGCGCGCCGAATTTTTCCTGCGCGTTCGCAACAGCAGCCTTCAAGTTCTTTTCAACCACTCTTGCAGCGAAGTATGGCATAAAACGAAGCATGTCCTGTGCCTCGACAACAGACTTGCCCCGAACCTCGTTGATTACACGGCGAAGCTTTCTTGCTGTCATTTTAATATTTGATTGTTTTGCTTGTGCTTGTGATGTCATTTTTTTATTCCTTATTTACGTTTCGCAGTTTTGTCTGCGGCGTGTCCTTTGTATAGTCTTGTAGGTGCAAATTCGCCCAGCTTATGTCCCACCATTTGCTCGGTTACGTAAACCGGTACATGCGTTTTGCCGTTGTGTACCGCTATCGTATGCCCCAGCATGAACGGTGCTATCATTGATGCTCTGGACCAAGTTTTTACAACTTTTTTCTCAGAGTTTTCATTCATTTTTTCTATTTTCTTTTGCAGAGCTTCCTCTACGTAAGGTCCTTTTTTAAGTGAACGTGTCATTCTTTTACCCAAGCTTACAATTTCCGTAAGCCGCCTTTCATTATTTATTTGTGTTACTTTCACTGTTGCCTTGTTATCGGCTTTATTTTGTCAACGCACTCGGAACTTCGTTCCTCGCACCTGTTTTGCTTTATTTGTTGTCCATTACTTTTTCTTTCTTCTTCTAACTATTAATTTATCAGAAGCCTTATTTACTTTACGTGTTTTGCGTCCGAGCGCCGGTTTGCCCCAAGGTGTTTTAGGGTGGCCGCCAGGGCCGGTTTTACCTTCGCCGCCGCCGTGAGGGTGGTCGCATGGGTTCATGGTTACACCGCGAACTGTCGGCTTGATGCCAAGGTAACGTTTTCTGCCCGCTTTACCCCAAGAAAGGTTTTTGTATTCTGAGTTGCCAAGCGTGCCGATTGTTGCCATGCATTCTTTTCTTACCATTCTCATCTCTGATGAAGGAAGCTTAATAGTTACGTAATTGCCTTCTTTTGCCATTACCTGAGCTGCATTTCCTGCCGCACGAACCATTTTGCCGCCGCGGCCCGGTGTCATTTCAATGTTATGAACCACTGTACCAAGCGGGATTAACTCAAGCGGAAGCGCATTGCCGTTTTGAATCGGCGCGTCAGGGCCGCTGACGATTACATCGCCCACGCTTAAGCCTTCCGGAGTCAAAATATATCTTTTTTCGCCGTCTGCATAGAATACAAGCGAAATTCTTACGTTACGGTTCGGGTCGTACTCAATGGTTTTTACTGTTGCAGGTACGCCGAATTTTTCGCGTTTGAAGTCGATTATACGGTATGCGCGTTTCACTCCGCCGCCTTTGTGACGACAGGTGATTCTGCCGGTGTTGTTTCTGCCGGAATGCTTTTTAAGCGGTTTTAGCAAGGTCTTCTCAGGATTTGATGTTGTGATTTCCTGATAATCTGACTTTGTCATGCCTCTTTGGCCCGGTGATGTTGGATTTATCTTTCTGATTGCCATTTTTTGTTTCCTTTTTTTATTTCTTTGGGTTTAACCCTCACCCGCATTTCTTTGCCTCGCTTCGCTTTGCTAGAACTGCTCCCTCTCCCAGAGGTAGAGGGGATTATGCCCCGGTCAACTCTTCAATCGGGTCGCCTTCGATGGTTACGATTGCTTTTTTGCCTGAGTCTGTTCTGCCGGATTTATACCCCATTCTCTTTTGGTGTGAAGGCATATAAACCGTTCTTACCTGTTTAACTTTTCTGCCCGGAAAAGCTAATTCTACTGCCTGCGCAATCTCAATTTTGGTGGCGTCTTTAACCACTTCAAATGTGTACTGCCCGATAGTAGTCGCCATAACCGATTTTTCGGTTATAAGCGGTTTTTTGATTATGCTGTATAGTTTTTCTGTGTTGCTCATTTTATTGCAGCCTTTCGGTTATTTCGTTTATTGCTGATTCGGTGATTACTACTGAATCCGCTTCTAACAAATCTTTTACGTTTAAGTTTGACGGTAATAAAAGCCGTACGCTCGGGATGTTTCTTGCCGCAAGTTCAAGGTTATTGTTTTCAGCGGCTTTCAAGTCTGCGATGATTAAAACTTTCCCGCTTGCGTTTAAAGATTTCAATGCGCTTACCATTAATTTTGTTTTTGGTTCTTTGATTGTTGAAAAATCTTTAACGATTACAAACTGGGCTTGTCTTGCTGAAAGCGCTGATTTAAGCGCTAATTGTCTTGCTTTTTGAGGCATTGAAAAACTGTAATCTCTAGGTTTCGGGCCGAAAGTCACGCCGCCGCCCGCAAACAGAGGCGAGCGCAGCGAGCCTGCTCTTGCACGGCCGGTGCCTTTTTGTTTCCAAGGTTTTCTGCCGCCGCCAGCAACTTCCGCTCTTGTTTTTGTGCAGGCTGAACCCTGACGCGCATTATTCAACTGGCGTCTTAATGCTAGGTGCATTACGTGAAGGTTTGGCTCTACACCGAATACTTTCTCATCCAATGTGATTTCGCCTAATTTTTCGCCTTTTGTATTTAATATTTCTTTTGACATTTTTGTTTTCCTTTTTTATTTTTTGACTTTGACCGACTTCGTCGGGGATCCCGGATCAAGTCCGGGATGACGTATCCGTACGACGCACTGCGTCTACGGCTTCGTCAGTTCCATTTTGTGCGCGTCGGAACGATTGTGACCAATCTGCCTTCGCAGCCCGGCACTGAACCTTTGATTAAGATTAAGCTGTTTTGGGCATCAACCTTAACCAGTTTTAATTTTGATACTGTAACTCTTTCATTGCCCATGTTTCCGGCCATTTTTTTGCCTTTGATTACACGCGAAGGAGTTGTACCAGCGCCGATTGAACCCGGTTCGCGGTGGTTTTTAGAACCGTGAGCCATTGGCCCCCGGCTGAAGTTCCAGCGTTTTACCGTACCTTGGAACCCTTTTCCTATTGATTTTCCGGTTACATCTACTTTTTGAACGTTGTCCAATACAGACAGTTCAATCTGCTGGCCTACCGTGTAAGCCTCAGGGTTATCAACACGGAATTCCTGCAAGTGTCTGAAATTGTCCAGTTTATTTTTCTTGAAGTGGCCCATTTGAGCTTTTGTCAAATGTTTTTCTTTTGCCGCAACAGTACCGACCTGAATCGCGTTGTAACCGTCGGTTTCGATTGTTTTAACCTGGGTTACAACAATCGGGTCAACCTTAATCACGGTTACCGGCACTGCCAGTCCCTGTTCATCAAAAATTTGGGTCATTCCAAGTTTTTTACCTATTACACCTAGTGTCATTGTTTTTCCTTTCTTGGATTATTGGCGGTTCGGAAAAGCGTGGTTTTCCTCACCTGGACGGGCTGGGTTCGCTTGCGCTCACACGGCGCCCTAGCCAAAATCCGCTTTCTTGCGAGCGCTGCCTTTTGCCTTTACCTCTGTGAAGCTTTCAGCTTCACCGCAGTTCACATTATCTGCATAATGCTATTAACTTATCAATCTTGTGAGGGCTGAACCCTCACCCGAATTTCTAAACTCACTATGTTCGTTAAGAAATTCTTCCCTCTCCCACACGGGGCGAGGGGATTATAGTTTTACTTCAATATCCACACCGGCCGGAAGGTCGAGTCTGCTCAGTTCCTCGGTTGTCTGCGCGGTAGGGTCATATATATCTATAATACGCTTGTGGGTCCGCATCTCAAAGTGTTCTCTTGATTTCTTATCCACGTGAGGGGAACGCAGTACGCAATATATACGTCTTTTTGTAGGTAAAGGAATCGGGCCTGCAACCGCTGCGTTTGTGTTTTTTGCCGTCGCTACGATTTTGTCTGCTGATACGTCAATCAATTTGTGGTCGTACGCTTTCAAACAAACCCGTATGCGTTGTCTTTTCTGTTTAGTTGCCATTTCTTTTCCTTTTAATAATTTGTAAATATTTCGGTCTTGTTCTATCCTATGTTAAACAAAATTTGTTGTCAATAAGTGATTTTCAGAATTGTATCAGTTTCGTTACAAAAAAGACCGGTTAACCGGTCTTTTTGTTAGATTTTATTTTTTCTTCTTTTTCTTCCGTCAGCTTGAGCTGGTCGGCTTCCTCGTCCCCGCAAACACATTCAAGCTCCGAGCAAAGACACTGCTCCTCTGATTCTTCCTCAAGTTCTTCCTCGCGCTCGTCGATTTCCTCGTCGCTATTTTCTTGGATTGCTTCGTCGGTGCCCTCCTCGCAATGACATGATTCTTCCTCAATCTCGTCCTCGTCTTTTGCGCGGATTACAGGAATCGACAACATTAAAGCCATCTGGCCGTCGTCTTCTTCAAGGTTCAGTTCAAGCGCCTCGTTGTCCATTTCAAGGTATTTGGTAAGCAGTTTTACCAAATCTTTTCTCATGCGCTCAAGCAGCGCAGGGTTAATATTCGTTCTGTCCTGCATAAGCACGACACGCAAGCGGTTGCGCGCAACGTCTTTTGTGTGGCTTTCCTGCTCTGCCTGACGGAAAAATCCGATTACTTTATTATATACGTCTGCGAAAAAATTGTTGTCTCTCATTTTACTTCTCCTTTCCAACAAGTCCGGAGAAGAATTTTTTAACCTTCGCCACTACGCCGGTGTCTTCTTCCAAATCCATAAACGGCACGTCTTCGCCCATAATCCGGCGCGCTACGTTTTGGTAAGCCTTGCCGGCAGGTGATTTTTCATCGTTTACGATTGGTTCGCCTTTGTTGGTCGAGGTTATAATGCCTGTGTCTTCAGGGATTATGCCGACTAATTCGGAGGAAAGTATTTCCACAACGTCGTCTACGCTCATCATGTCGTTCGATTTAACGAGGCTTGGGCGCACACGATTAATCAGAAGTTTATAAGATTTCATGTCCTCTTTTGCTTCCAAAAGCCCGATAATCCTGTCAGCGTCACGTACTGCGGACATCTCAGGAGTTGTAACAACGATTGCTTCAGACGCTCCGGCTACCGCGTTCTGGAAACCCTGTTCAATTCCGGCAGGACAGTCTACAAGAACATAGTCGAAATCTTTTTGAAGCTGTTCGCAAATATCTTTTAGCTGTTCTTCCGTAACCGCTGATTTATCGCGGGTTTGGGCTGCCGCCAGCAAACACAGGTGCGGGTTTTTCTTGTCCTTAACCAACGCCTGTTTAAGTTTACAGCGTTCTTCCACTACGTCTACAATCGTGTAAACGATTCTGTTTTCAAGGCCCAAAAGCAAATCAAGGTTTCTCAAGCCCAAGTCTGTGTCTATCATGACGACTTTTTTGCCTGACTTTGCCAGTGCTGTTCCTATATTGGCGTTGGTGGTTGTTTTACCGACCCCGCCTTTGCCTGATGTAATTACGATAACTCTACCAGTCATTGTTTCTCCTTAGTTTTCATAAATCCTTTGTATAATAATGTGCTTATCGCGTACACGCGCGACTTCCGGCGTAAACGTGTCTGTTTTCTGGATGTAAGGGATGTTTGCGCTGTCCGGACGGCGTGCAAAAACATCGGCTATCCGCAGTTGAATCGCGTTCATCTTCAAAGCGCGGATTCTCGCGTATCTGTTGCCCTCAGCCGAAGTCAATCCGGTACCTGCCTGAGCGATTCCGCCGAGCACTCCCCACACCGTAATATCGCCTTTTGCAATGATTTCCGAACCCGGGTGAACATCACCGATAATTACAAGGTTCCCGTCGGAATTTATGCTCTGGCCGGAGCGAATCGTGCGCTGGATGTAAAGCGTCGGAAGCTTTTCGGTTTCTTTCAACTGTTCTTTGATTTCCTCTGTTATATCCTCAACCTGAACATTATTCGCGTTTGCAATCTGTTTATTAAAGTCCGCGTAAGGGTCTTGCCCGGTTTCGTCCTCGTTGATATACTGCATTTCTTCTATATCAGCGTACTTGTAATCCTTTGAGTCATATTCTTCAAAGTCTTCGCTGCCAAAAATCTTATCCAGCGCGAGTTCAAGTTCTTTGTTCGATTGAACTGGGTCTGCGCCGAATTCAGGCGTCGGAACTTTGTTTTCAATTTCGGAAACAGGGATTTCAAGGCTGTTCGCGGAAGCACGTGTTTCATCAGACGTCGTTGTGATGAATTCAAGTTTTGAGTTCATGCACTCAATCAGCGCTCTTATACTGGTCAACTGAGAAATGTTTATGTCAATTTCGCCGAGTTTAAGCCGCACGTTCTTGCCTTTGACATCTTCAAGCACGCTGCTTAGTTCGTAAATAATTTCCGAAGTTTTGCGCGCGTTGCTTACGTCAACTATAAAACTGTTTTCTACAAATCCCGCTTTCATATTTTTCCTTCCACAAATCTGGGCATGCTCATGACGATACAGGAAAAATTTTTAAACTGCAACAATTCATTAAGAAATATTTAATTAAGCGACCTGAGTGTCTAAAAAGTTTGACAAATTATTTAAACGGTTACTCCAGCCTTTTTCAAAAACCTTTTGGGTCGAATTATTAGCTACAATTCTTTTGTGAAGGTTATCGCGCTGTGCTAAAAGATTATCCGTACTGCCGCCGCTTTTGTTGAACATTTTTTTAGCTGTTTCCGGACCGTGCGCCACTGCCGCGTCAAATAATGCTATGGCCATTTTAGGGTCTGAAACTTTATCAGCGCCGGAACCCTTCCAGAAGCCATAATAATAAATCTTCTTCGCCTCATCTTTGGTAAGATCTTTCACGTCTTTTTTCGGCAGACCGAATTTCGGAGCAAGCCAGTCGTATGTTGTCTGGGTTACGCCCATATTTGTTTTGCCGCCGCGGTCATATTTGTGGTTTACGTATCCGCCTTCTGCCTTAAACAAGAACGTTATAGCTTTTTCAAAAACTTCGTCACTTGTTTTGAAATTGCTTTTTATTGAAATCTTGCTTTCAGGCGCGCTGATTTTTAACCCGCCGCTCTCTGACGCACTTTTGGAGGATGAAAGCAGATTGCTGAATAAGTTTTTATAATTATCATAATTTTTATAATTATCATAATTAGTATCATAACTAATTCTTGGTGTGAAGTTAAAAAGCGGCGGCCACGACATTACCGGCGGCGCAGAAAATGACCAAAATTTCGGTATAACAGGATACACAGGCCTGTTGTAAAATATATTATTATTTAAGTCGTAAAAATACTCAAACGTCATGTTTATCCCCTTGTATATATAAAGTATTTATTTTATGAATATTTGCCCATATATGAACTTTTGTAAACATTGTTTATATCCAAAACAGCATGTTTATTATATTATATAAAGATATTATGGCTTTTAATGAAACTAAAACACATGAAATCACGGTCGATGTCGTGATTCTGACACTAAAATATGACGCTTTGCATGTTCTGCTTGTGAAGCGCCAGAATGAACCGTTTAAAGACAAATGGGTAATCCCCGGCGGCTATGTGCGCTTGTCCGAAAACCTTGACCAGGCGGCTGTACGTATTCTTAAAGAGCGCACAAATGTTGACAATGTCTATCTTGAACAGCTTTATACGTTCGGCGACCCGCTACGCCACCCGAGCGGAAGGGTTATTACATGCGCATATTTTGCACTGGTACGTACTGAAGATATTCAAATTACTCCGACGCCGGAATTGGGATGGCATAAGGTTTTTAGCCTTCCGCCGCTGGCGTTCGACCACAAAGAAATTATTTCATATTCGCTTAAACGCACGCGCGAAAGACTTGAACTCTGCCCGGTCGCATATCAATTATTAAACGAAAAATTCACACTGACTGAAATGCAAAAAGCTTATGAATTAATCATGGGCAAAAAGCTGGACAAACGGAATTTCAGGAAAAAAGCGATTTCAACAACCGGTTTGATTGAACTTGACGAGTATACAAAATCATCCTCAAAGCGGCCGGCAAGACTGTACAAATTTCAGGCGATTGAGTTAAACTCAAGAAGGGCGCACTTTATATCAAACGGAACAAAAGAATCAGGGATTCAACCGAAGAAAGGCAATAAATAATGATTACATTTATCTGGACAACACAAATATTCGCGGCAATTCTGCTGATTGTTTTAATCCTGCTTCACTCGCCAAAGGGCGACGGAATCGCAGGCATGGGCGGAGCATCGCATATTTTTGCTTCCCAAAAAAGCGCTGAAAAAGGGTTGAATAAGCTTACGGCGATTATCGCGGGAATTTTTGTTTTGTGCACGTTCCTAATCGGATACGGAATAATTAAATAGTGAATGGTGAACAGTTCAGCAAAAATATACTGGTGACAGGTGCGTCGCGCGGAATCGGCAAGGCTATTGCAGAAGAATTGGCTGCTGTCGGGGAGGTTTACATCACAGGACGCGACGAAAATGCCCTGAAACTGTGCGACAGCAAGGGTTATTGCGTATGCGACCTGGCCGAAAACGTCGATGTTCTGGCTGATTTTGTCTGCGAAAATAAAATTGACGTACTTGTGAACAATGCAGGCGAGTATGTTTACGGAGCTGTTGAGGATGCTTCAAAAGAAGATATTCAGCGGATTTACGCGGCAAACCTCATGGCGCCGGCGTATTTGATTTCAAAGGCTGTGCCTTTTATGAAAGAAAAAAAATGGGGCCGGATTGTCAACATAGGTTCAATTTCGGGGGTTATGGGCGAGGCA
>JAIRZW010000063.1 GCA_031267015.1 Heliobacteriaceae bacterium
CTTGAGGTGTATTTTGGCAACATGGCCGCAAAAAGGGACACCATTAAACAAGATTACAAAGATGTGAACACGATTGCAGTATATTCACAAATTCAGGAACTAGTATCTGAAGCAAACTTTGTAACATTTATTCCGGCAGATGAAGAACATAAAACAAGCGTCAAAGGACAAAATATTTATAATGCAAAAATAGATATAGATAATATTGAATATCTTGTTAGAATCAAAGTTGATGTTCCATTGTGGATAATTGGTTCATATAATTACGCAGGCCATAAAATAATAAAAATGTAGCACTTACTGGTATGCAGGTTTCGGTTAAATAACACAGCCTGCCCAGCGAAAGTGCTACACTTCTATTATAACCCATGATTGCTTTTTTTTCAAGACATGTTTTATAAAAAGTTACATCCAAATCATCTAAGGTTTGATTTAAGGCAGATTTTCAAAGTAATCCGGGTCGCTGATTGCTTTTTGCGCGCAAGTAAGGCCATTGATGCTTGAAGTTGAGGTATTTAAACACAATACTTCGCTATTTCCTTCATATAATGTTCCGGGCGCACCTTCAGGCAAAAACGCACCCTGTTTGGTCAATTCAAACGTAAACACATCATGCCCCCAAGCATTCGGAGGTTTATTGTAGCCGTTTACATCAACTGAAACAAATAACCCGCGCGGCTCACCTGACTGTCTTTCAAGCATTATAATCATTCCGTCGCCCAGAATAAGCTGCCCGTCGTCAAACCAAGAACCGCTAATCGCTGCTAACTTGGAGTAGTTTTTATAATTTGCAACCAACTGTGAATTGGAAAAACAATTACGGCCAACTCCGTTCCTTGTTCCACATTCATTCATTATATTAAGTCTTTTCATCTCCAGAAGCCTGCTTTTAAGAACATCCGCACTACTAAAGTCTTCAGAAACCGCTCTTACGCCGTTTTCATCCTGCATAAGATTAAAAGTATTTGTCAGGACAGAGTATGCTTTTCTAAAACCCGCTTTAAGCGCTTGTTTTTTGTAATTTTGAATCAATGCCGGCAGGGTCAGCGCCGCTACAACCCCGATTATTCCTAATGTAATTAAAACTTCCGCCAATGTGAATCCATTCTTTTTCATCTTCTTAACCTTTCTTTATATTTATTAAATTGATAAATTTAATAGTAAATTAATTCATTTATAACAATATACCTTTTAAATTAATTTGTCAACATTTAAACGTAAGAATAAAATGTTAAATGGAGGGGTTAATAAAATGGCAATAAAAGAAGAAATAAAAGTGCTGCTTGCTCAAGAAAATAAAACAATGACTTATATTGCAGAAAAATTTAATACTTCCGTGCAAAATATTTCTAATAAACTCCGCGGCAAAACAATCCGTTTTGAAGAAGTTCGTAAAATGGCCGACATCCTGGGCTATGACATTAAGTTCGAAAAACGACACTAGATTTATGCTAAAATAATCATTATGAGAATAGTTGAAGTTAACAGCACGAATTTGCTTTCTTTTAAGAAGAAAAAAGACTTGACAAAGTGGGTAATCAGTATATTTGAGCAACAGCGGAGCGTGCGTATTGCAAGCTCCGGACTTGAGGTGTATTTTGGCAACATGGCCGCAAAAAGGGACACCATTAAACAAGATTACAAAAATATTATTACTATTGCCATATATTCAGAAATCCAAGCATTATTAAAAAATGCCCAATATAAAGAATTTATACAGGCTGATGAAAAACATGCGTATAGGGTGAAAGGGCAATACATCTATCATTCACACATTAAGCTGGATGAAAAGAAATATCGTATTGAAATAAAAATTGATGTACCGCTCGAAGATAATAACACATTTAACTATGCCTCATCTAAAATAATAAAAATGTAGCACTTACTGGTATGCAGGTTGCTCCCTAAAAGGTTCCGGCCTGCCCAGCGAAAGTGCTACACTCTTATTATAACCCATGATTGCTTTTTTTTCAAGCCATGTTTTATAAAAATTTACAGCAGTAAATATGTTGACTTGTACCCGAATTGGTTCAGGAATTTTTCTTTTTTGCGCCAGTCTTTTTCAACTTTGACCTCAAGAGAAAGGAAAACTTTCTTCTCAACGATTTTTTCAAGCTCTATGCGGGCTTCGGTGCCGACTTTTTTCAACAGGTTCCCGCCTTTGCCGATTAAAATTCCCTTTTGGCTTTGGGTTTCGCAGTATATATTTGCATAAATCCGGTCAATGTCCTCGTTTTCCTCATAGCGCTCCACTTTTACCGCCACACAATGAGGGATTTCGTCAGAAGTATTTAGCAGAATCTTCTCGCGCACGATTTCTTCGGACAAGGAGCGCATTGTTTCCTCGGTTACAACGTCTTCAGGATAAAGAAGTTCGCCTTCGGGCAAAAGCTTAAAAATATTCTTCATCAAAGTGTCGATATTGCGGCCGGTTTTGGCGGAAACACGGATAATGTTGAGGGTTGCGGCGGTCGAGCCGGCAAGTTGATGGTTGAGGGTTTGAGCGAACAGCATTTTGTAAGTGACTAAATTTTCCTCGACTTTTGCGGGGTTTTTAACCTTATCGACTTTGTTCATGACGATAATTACGGGCACGGACGCGGTTTTCAGAATGTTTTCTACAATCCATTTGTCGCCTTTTCCGGCTGGTTCGGAGCCGTCAACAAGAAACAATATCAAATCCGCGTCAGGTACTGCCACTTTTGCCTCGTCAAGCAAAAATTCGCCGAGCTTATTCAGCGGCTTGTGCACGCCGGGCGTGTCGATAAACACCACCTGACCTCCGCCGGTTGTGTATATGCCTTTAATCCTTTTTCTGGTAGTCTGGGCTTTGTCCGTGGTAATCACAATCTTCTGTCCGAGAATTTGGTTCAGAAGTGTTGATTTACCGGCGTTAGGGCGCCCGATTAATGCCGCAAATCCGCTTTTCATAAATATAATTATACCACAAAAGGCGCTCAAGGCATAACCTCCGGCGAGTAATACACATTTGTTAACAAATTAGCAATTTTTCACAACTAGGGTTATTATATAATTAAATGAAACATAAAATCGCGATTTTAACTTTAGGATTATTTTTGACTTCCGGGCTTTTTGCGAGCGCGGAAAATAGTCTTGTGCAGATGGATATCAGGAAAAGCGGCGATAATACTGTTGATATGACGTTTTTTACAAGCGGCAATTACAACGATAATATCTCTGTACTGCCAAAATCCGATAACAAATACGTAATCCTGCTTCCCAAAGCTGCCAGTGCGGGTTACAGCAAACCGAATTTAAACGGGGTCAAGGATTTGATTTCCGGCATTGACATCAAAAACGTTGAAGACGGCGGATATACAAAGATTACCATAATTACCACAAAGCCGCTCAACATAACGACTTCGGCGAAAAAGAGCGTGCCGGTTACACCTGAACAGCGCGAATACGAAACCTTAATCGCGCAGGCAAATGCTATTAAAAAAGACAGCCTGAGCAAGATTCCGCCGGCACCTGTGACGCAGAAAACAGCTATTACAGTGAACAAGGCCGGACCGCAAAAGCCTGCGCCTAAGCAAACCAAGCCGCAGCCGCCTAAGAAAGAATCACCTAAAAAGTCTGATATAAAGCTTACGGAAGTGACCCCTAAACCAAAAACAACGTCCGTAAAACCAACAGAAAAAATAGAGAATATTGTTCCGGCAGCTTTACCGGATGCTTCAACAGCTTTGCCTGATGTTTCGCAATCACCTGCCGCGCCTGTAAAAGAGCCTTCTAAGCTGCCGAAAACACTCGCGTTTATTTTGATTCCGATTCTTGCGTTCATTAGTGCGGCTAAAATGATTAAAAATTCCGTGCAAAACTCAAATCAGTTAACGAACGATTTTGTCCGGCGCACAAGACCTGCGAAACCCGAACCGGCCGCAGTCGGAAAATACAGTGATATTATCAATAACGACGACCTTAACTGGCAGGAAAAATACAAACAACATCTTGAAGAAACCGTGCAGCCGGAAAAAAATTATGCATTTATAAAGACCTCTAAAAAACCCGCCGTGCAAAAGCCTAAGCCGCAGCAAAAGCGCAAGAAGGTTTTGCCTGCTGCTGAGCCGGTTATAACAGAAGTTCCTGAAATCATAGAGCACAAAAAAGTCCACAGTGAAGAAGATTCTATAAAAACCAGTCTGAAAAAAGCAACCGCAAAACCTAAGATGAAAATTAAAGGTTTTGATAACCCGTTGAGCGATTCAGACCGTGATAGAGTTAAGCATAACAGCCGGTTCAAAAAATACGACGTTCCGGAACGCGAAACCGTTGATTTATCGCGGTCAATGCTTTATACAAACCCCAGAACACCTGAAGATGCAAATTTAAAAATGGGGGGCTATCCGATGAAAAAATACATCATATCTTCGATTGAGGAGTTTTTTGCCACTCCTGATGCCAACAAGCGCCGGATTAAAGATTCTATGGCCTCAGGGCTGAACCGCACGCAAAAAGCCGCGCCGGTGCCTTCGTTTAACAAGTCCTCAAACCCTATTAAAAGCTCGTTTAATGACAATTATTTAGATAATCTTGTTATTAAATCAGGGTTCCACATAGACAAAAACCGCGGATTCTTTATGGTTCAGCACGGAGAAACTTCGGCTGTAATCGGCAAAATTAATGACGAAATTTTTATGTTGAAAAAGTTTGACAAGCGCGTTGATACGCCGATTCAGGTTAGAAAAGATAAAAATAACGTGTACATGGTAAAAGCGGATAATTTTAAATCGCTTGTTGAAGTAACAGACAATAAGATAGGTGTGTTGATTGAACTTTAGTTGAGGGTTGAAGGTTGAGGGTTGAGAGGTTTTTTCTTGTAATTTGCATTTGTGTGTTGTTCAGCGGCTGCGGTCGTATTTCTGACGAGCGTACCGTAATCCGATTCGCAAGCTGGGGGTCAAAGTCTGAGGTCGCAATTATAAAGCCGATTCTGTCCGAATTTGAAGCCCGAAATCCTGATATAAAAGTGGATTTTATGCATATTCCGCAGAACTATTTTCAGAAAATTCATCTTTTGT
>JAIRZW010000148.1 GCA_031267015.1 Heliobacteriaceae bacterium
AGGCTTCGATTGATTTTTTCGGCTGTTCAGCATAGGACAATTTTTTCGCTTGGACAAAAAGCGATTTTAATTCTTTATCTTCGGGGATTATTTCTTGTTTTGGCGGCTCAGGCGGAAGTTCAACAGGTACTGCTTCGGCCGGTTGTGCAGCGGGTGCCGAACCCTGCGGAAACTTAACTAAAAACTGCGGATTTACATTTTCTTCGTTATATTTATAGTCAATTTGCTGTAAAAACAGCGCTTCGACCCAGTTTTCAACGACTTTTGAATCCTTGTTAAGGGTTTCGGAAATGTACTTGTCGAGGATGGTTGAGGCGTTTTTAAGGTTTGATTTGACAAGGCGGATGTTCGGGTTGTCTTTTGAAACCTGCGTTTCAATGAGGCTCAAATAGCCTTGAACTTCGTCTCTTAAGTCTTGCGGGGTGCCGATTGCAACGGCTGTATTGTTGAAATCTTTCAGGATTTGGGCAATATTAATGGTAGCATTTTTTACTGCGTCAGCAACCGGTACGGCTTGCGGCTGTATCGGGCTTTGAAAAGCGGAATTTTGGCGGACCTGGCCCTGAATCCGGTCGCGCATTTTCTGCCATCCGTCCTGATTGCTTTCTTCTGTATACTGAAGCCCGCGGCTTTTGGAGTTTTGGGAGGATTCTTCTTCACGTTGGGTTTGGGCAGGTGAATGTTCCTCGTCCTGCTTTTGTTTAACGAAGTTTCTGCCGTCCTTAAAGACGTATGGCCGCTGATACACATTATTTAAGTTCAACCCCATTTGTTAAACCTTTCTTACTCGCTCGCCCGCGCTTCTACTGCCCAAGTCTATACTAACAATTTACTACTTTTAATTTTATTTGTGCTCATACTTTTGGAGGATATCTTGATATTTAAGGGGAAATTTCAAGATGTCAAGCTTGACAAACTTCGAATTCTGTTATACAATCACTTGTGGTTACATTTCGTAAAGGAGGAAAGTATGAGAAAGTCAAATTTATGTCGTCTGGATTGCTTCGCCCTACGGGCTCGCAATGACGTTAGAGGTTTTACGCTTGCGGAAGTTTTGATTACCTTAGGAATTATCGGCGTTGTAGCGGCGCTGACTTTGCCGTCTTTAATTCAAATATATAGAGAAAAAGTTATTATAACAAAAGTCAAGAAATACTATTCTGTTTTATCACAAGCACACCAGCGTGCGGTGGAGGAATACGGAGACCCGGCAAATTGGGATTTAATTGCTAATAATAGTATACCGGGTGCAAAAAATATGGCTGAAAAATTTATCCCTTATTTACAAGTTACAAGCAGCAAACCTGCAAGAGCAGGATATGAAGTGACTTTACAAAACGGCGATAGGATTCTCTTTGAAGTCCGCAGTGCGGATTGCACTGCCGTGAGAGGAACAGAAGAATTACGAAAAGGCTGTGGTTTGCTATACTTAGCACCATACAAAACAGTATGGGCACAAAAAGACGGTATAGATATATTTGGCTTTATTTTGACACAGAATAGGATAATTCCGCGCGGAGTTCCCGGGGATAATATGCCCTTTCCGAGTTACTGTACAAAATCCGGCGGTCTTGCTTGCACGGCTTGGGTGCTTTACAATGAAAACATGGATTATCTGCGTTGCAGCGGCTTAAGCTGGAATGGCAAGACTAAGTGTAAATAGCTTGTTCTTAGAGGAACTGTTTTTGCCTTCTTTTGTATAAATAATATTGCCTGCCGGATAGTAATCCGTGTTGTCTGCTTTAACTCTTACAAAAAAAGTTTTTCCTACAAGTCAGGTGTCTGATGAAAAGTATCTTTTTTTCATTAATTGTGTTATTATGTAGAAAACTTCCTTTGCTTGCGGGAACTTTCTCAGGTGAGAAACGTCAAAAAATAAGTATTAAGGATAGAAGCAGGTATAAATAATGAGAAAATTTATGAAAAAAAGCGTATTAATTTTAAGCATATTTGCACTTTTGTCAGGCTGGGTAATCCGCGACAACGTATTCGCATACAGCCCGGTTGACCTCTATGACAATGTATGGCGGCTGATTAACGCCAAATTCGTTGACCAGACCAACAACGACCAGAATTGGGGCAAATGGCGCCATAAATATGACAATGTTATCAGAACAAATGATGACGCTTACCTGGCTATAAACACCATGATTGCCAGCCTTAACGACCCTTACACGAAATTTCTCGACCCGAAAGAGTTTGCGGAAGAAACAAGCTCTATTAAGGGCTCTTTAAAAGGTATCGGGGTTCAAATCGGTGTCAAGGACGGAAAGCTTATGGTAATCGCGCCGATTGAAGATACTCCTGCCGAAAAAGCCGGACTGACTGCGGACGACGAGATTCTTGAAATCGACGGCGTAAGCACTAAAGGGATTACCGTTGACAAAGCAGCAGACAAAATCCGCGGGCCTGAAGGCACTACCGTAACCCTGCTTGTCAAGCGCGGAAACGCGGAGCCGAAACTCTACACAATCGCACGCGCGGAAATTGAAGTTAAGTCGATTTCACAAAAAACACCTATGGATTTTAAAGTTCCCGATAATATTTCATATATAAGATTAAGTTCTTTCATAAGCAGAAACGCTACAAAAGAATTTGGCGACATTTTGAACAAAACAAAAGATAAAAACGGCTACATCATTGACCTTCGCTCAAATCCGGGCGGGCTTTTGACCAATGCTATTTATATTTCCGACATGTTCCTTGACGGCGGCACAATCGTCAGCACGGTTGACCGCGACGGGTACAAAGAAACCCAGCGTGCAACAAAAGGTGTTGCTACAACAAAACCTGTTGTCGTGATTATTAACAAGGGTTCGGCTTCTGCAAGCGAAATTTTTTCGGGCGCTATGAAGGACAACCGCCGCGCTGTAATCCTCGGCGAACAGTCTTTTGGTAAAGGTTTGGTGCAAGAGATTAACAAGCTTCCTTACGAGGCCGGGATTAACATCACAATCCAAAAATACCTTACGCCGAACGGCACTGATATTAACAAAAAAGGTATAACGCCTGATATTGTTGTCGAGCTTACCGAAGAAAACGTCAAAAACAAAGACGATATTCAACTCAAAAAAGCGATTGAAGTTTTGCAGAAAATGACAAACGGTCAACAAGTGGTTAGTTATAACTAGGGCTTGACAATAAAAATCTTTCATGTTATAAAAGTTATGGGGTAAATGTATATTTATAAGTCTTGTCTATATGATAAGGCTTTCTCTTTTTAGTTTACAAGTTATGTAAATATACTGCTTTTGCATGATTTAACCAAAATCATATAATGATATAAGATTATCATGTTAAAATTTAAAAAACAGATAATCAAATTTTTAATATCAATTAATAAAACAATAGCAACATCTAAGATTCCAATATTTTTAAAGAAAAATTTCAACCGTAAAATAAGACGTCTGATAACAATAATCAATGTTCCGACTCTTTTATCTTTAAGGAAAAAATATAATATTCAAAACGCCCAAAACCAAAACTCTAAGCAGTTCAGTTCAATGATGTAAGAGTTTGGCCTGACAAATATGTCCAAACTAAACCATTCTATAAATCAAAAAATTAAAAATAAAGAACCGTTAGGACAAGGCGTTGAGGGTGTTGTTTTTGAGATAAGCAGTGATTGGCTTATAAAAATACCTAAACTTTTGTATTATGTTTGCAACTGGTCAAGACCGCTTTTTTTCAAAAAGAGTTATGCTTCTCTGCTTCTTTTGGCAGATTCCGGGTTTATTGCGTTAGAAGACGAATTTGAAGGTCGGAACTTCGGCCAGAAAATCGCTCTTAACCCTTATAATATCTCTATTATGAAAAGGGTTCGCGGAGAGCCCGTTAGATTAACTAATGATTTTAGTCATCAGGGAGCACAAGATTATCTTAATTTAATAAGAGAAATCTCAAATCTGCCGGAGGAAGCTTTTGAAGAATATTTTAAAGATATTAATATTTTATGTAACAAAGGATACTCTATAGATTATAATCCTCATAATCTGCTCTTTGACAGAGAAGAAAAAAGACTTAATGTTATTGATTTTATAAAATCACAGGAATCTAGCAGTAACAGTCAAATGATTGCTGCTATCGTTGATTTTGATTATATGCCTTTATATTATCAGTTTCTTAATATTGATGAAAAGAAAGAGTTATTGTATTTATTAAAAATAATTTATGACCGTATAACTAAAATAAAAGGAAATATTGACGGTTATATTAAAAATGTAAATAAAATACCTAAATGGATTATGCATCCGCTTGTTTTAATTGCAGAGTTCCCTGAATTAATAGATATTAATGAGGCTGATATTGTTACGGCTGTGCAAAAAGTTCAGGATGAGCACAATAAAATTGATGATGAAATAAGAAATGCCGAACTGAACAGGTTAATAGAATATAATAAAAAATTCAAACCGGAAAAACGCATATAAAAATCGGTTCCTGACAAATTTCGAGATAATTTATACAATTACTTGTGTAAATAAATAGATTTGCATTAAAGAACCTTTGGTATATAATGATTCAAAAGGGAGTATGCAATGAACAAACCAAACTTAGCGATTTTAGGGGCAACAGGGGTTGTCGGACGCGAAATTACAAAAATAGTTGACGAGTTACAAATTCCGTATAATGAGATTAAATTCTTGTCCAGCGCTCGCAGCGCGGGTTCTGAGATTGAGTTTCAGGGCAGAAAATATATTGTGGAAGAATGTACGCCGGAATCGTTTGAGGGCGTAAACATTGTCATGGCGTCCGCGGGCGGCGCTGCAAGCAAACAGTTCGCGCCGGAAGCGGCAAAGCGCGGGGCGGTTTTTATTGATAATTCAAGCGCTTTCAGAATGCAGGAGGATGTTCCGCTCGTAATCGCGGGGGTAAATGATAATGATTTGAAGCAGCATAAGGGGATTATTGCAAACCCTAACTGTTCGACATCACAATTAATGCTTGTGCTAAAACCTTTACATGACCGTGCGGGGATTAAACGTTTAATCGTGTCAACTTACCAATCCGTGTCAGGCGCGGGAATCGCTGCGATTAACGAGCTGCGCCAAGACACAGAAGCAAATCTTCAAGGTAAGCCGTTTGAGAATAAAGTTTTTAAAAAACCGATTTCTTTTAACGTGATTCCGCAAATCGACGTTTTCTGCGAAAACGGCTACACAAAAGAGGAAATGAAGGTTGATTTGGAAACCAAAAAAATCCTTCACCTCGACCCGAAAACTCCGATTTCGTGTACTGCTGTGCGGGTTCCGGTGTATGTAGGACACTCGGAAGCCGTTGACATTGAGTTTGGGGGCAAATGTAGTCCTGATGAGGCGCGGGAAATTTTGCGTAAGACTTTTGGAGTAAAAGTTATTGACAACCCTGAAAACTTTGAATATCCTACAACACGCGACGCGGCAGGGGTTGACCCTGTGTTCGCCGGCAGAATCCGCAAGTGTAACGCATTTGAGAACGGGATTTCACTGTGGTGTGTGGCTGATAACCTGCGCATAGGCGCGGCCCTCAACACTGTTCGTATAGCACAAAAAATTATTGAAATGGAGCTTTATTAAAAATTTATTCATTCACTTTAGACAAACTGTTTCAAGCATATCTTGACTGCCGAAAGCATAAAAAAAGTTCGATTAGCGCTTTGATTTTTGAGTATGAACTCTCAGGAAATCTGATGGAGCTGTATGAAGACTTAATTTCAGGAGATTATAAACCCGGCCGCAGTGTTTGCTTTATTGTGGTTTATCCTAAGCCCAGAGAGGTTTGGGCTGCTGATTTCAGGGACAGAATTGTCCACCATTTAATCTATAACGAGATTAAAGACAGGTTTTACAGGAGGTTCATAAAAGACACTTACAGCTGCATTCCGGACAGAGGGACTTCTAACGCTGTTAAAACGCTCGAAAGTCAGGCAAAATCTGTAACTAATAATTATAC